>NZ_JBJLSE010000012.1:0-72031 GCF_050871845.1 Kineococcus arenarius subsp. arenarius | reverse complement strand
GCACCCGCCCCCCCCCCCCCCCCCCCCCCCCCCCCCCCCCCCCCCCCCCCCCCCCCCCCCCCCCCCCCCCCCCCCCCCCCCCCCCCCCCTCCTCATCGTCGGTTACGCCGTGCGAAAGCAGCCGCAGGTGGCCTCCGCAGTGTCCGAGGCTGTGAAACGTGGAGTCCTGGTAACCACCTTGTTCAAGCGTCCGGAGGACAATCCGTCCTTCCACGGGAGCGGTGCCCCGTTCGCGGGCCTGGACGTACGGCGCCTCAGTTGGCCGGCGAAACAGCGACCACCAGCCGGGGCCTCGTTGCACGTCAAGGTGCTCATCGCAGACAGGCGCGTGGAGTTGATCGGCAGTGCGAACATCACAGATTGGGCGTTCGAAAAGAACATCGAGTGCGGAGTGCTCATCCGAGGTGGTGATCATCCATGGAGACTTCGATGACGTCCCTTGGAGTGGTGTAACTCCTCGCGCGTGAAGCGCTGCGTTTCGGACTATGCCGTGAGCGCGGTGCTCGTGTCGAGCGGGGTGGCCGTGTCGAGGTTCGCGGTGACCGCAGCGGTGTGCAGGACGGTCGGCTCCGGCGGGCTCAACAGGGCCATCGAGGCCTCCGAGAGGTAGCGGCGTTCTCCGGACTGCCACTCATCGTGCGCCTCGATCAGCACGCAGCCGGCCAGGCGCAGCAGGGCCTTGGCGTTGGGGAAGATCCCGACGACGTCGGTGCGGCGCTTCACCTCTCGGTTGAGGCGTTCGAGGGGGTTCGTGGACCAGATCTTGCGCCAGTGCGCTTCGGGGAAGACCGCGAACGCGGTGACGTCCGGTCCGGCCTCGTCAAGCATCTCGGCGACAGTCGGGAACTTCGCGCGCAGGCTGTCGGCGACGACCCGGACCTGCTGTGCGACGGCGTCGGCGGAGGGTTGGACGAAGATGGTGCGGACCATCGCCGCGACCGCCTCGGCCTGCCCCTTGGACACCTTGGCCAGGACGTTGCGCATGAAGTGGACCCGGCACCTCTGCCAGCTGGCTCCGACCATGGTCTGCTCGATCGCGGACACCAACCCGCGG
Organism: Kineococcus arenarius subsp. arenarius; assembly: GCF_050871845.1. NCBI lineage: Bacteria > Bacillati > Actinomycetota > Actinomycetes > Kineosporiales > Kineosporiaceae > Kineococcus > Kineococcus arenarius. The sequence goes on along the minus strand of NZ_JBJLSE010000012.1, from coordinate 70,977 downwards.
TGCTGATCCGAAATCACCAACTGAACTCCGTGCAGACCATGGTCACGCAACGACCCGAGGAATTGCCTCTAGAAGTCGAGGGTCTCAGCATCACCGACGTTGCAGCCCAGCACTTCCCGGTGACCGTCGGCGGTGACGCCGGTGGCGATGACGACGGCCTGGGAGACGACGCGGCCGCGGATGCGGGCCTTGCAGTACGTTGCGTCGAGGAACACGTACGCACTGGCCTGGGCGTCCAGCGGGCAGGTGCGGAACGCCTCGACCTCGGTGTCGAGGTCAGCGCAGATGCGGGAGACCTCCGACTTGCTGATGCCGGAGTCGACGCCGAGGGCTTCGACGAGGTCGTCGACCTTGCGGGTGGAGACACCGTGGACGTAGGCCTCCATCACGACCGCGTGCAGGGCTCGGTCGATGCGGCGGCGCGGGGCCAGCAGGGTCGGGAAGAACGACCCGGTGCGGGTCTTAGGGATCTTCACCGCCAAGTCCCCGGCGGTGGTGGCGACGAGGCGGTCGCGGGTGCCGTTGCGCTGGGTCGTGCGGGCCACGGTGCGCTCGTGGAGGCCAGCGCCGATGTGGTGCTCGGCTTCCGCATCGATGAGGGCTTGCAGGGCTCCTTGCAGGATGCGGCGCATCAGCTGGCCGTCGTCGGCGGTGCTGAGTGCGTCGGTGAGGGTGGATAGGGCAGACTGGGGCTCGAGGGCCATCGTGTGGGTTCCGTTCTACGAGTCGACTTGGCGGTTGCTCGCAGAGCTTCACGCGGTGGCCCTCACCTGCTATCCGAGGCACACCGGTGCCGGTCAGGCTGGTGGGGCCGAGTTACACCACTCCAGGGGACTCACCCGAGACTTCGTGATCAGGTGGAAAGTTTGCTGCATCAGGGAGTCATGGCGAACCCGTGAGCAGGCCCAGCTCTTGGAGTCCGCCCATCCCGCTGTGCGAAATCAAAGGGCGAAACCTGAACGTCCTCACGAAGCAGGCAACTTCCCCAGAGCCTTCTTCGCGTCAGCCTCAGCTTGAGCGAGCTCCACCTGACGGGTGACCAGCAGATCACGTGCTGCTTTGAGTGACGACGCATCCACTGACCGTGCCGCCGTCGCCGAGGTAAGACCACTGCGGAACCGCCGGAGGATGTCCTTGCGTCGCCGCGTCACCTCGTCCTCGGTGGCTCGCAGCACTTCAGGCGGCAGTGGGATCGCAGTCTTGCTTCTTGCGACGCGTTCGACTTCCCTCCTCCAGGCGACCAGCTGATCGGCCGTGGTCGTCCCGAAGCCCCGAATCTGCTCGATGCGCTGTCGATTCACGTCCCAAGCGGTACGAATGTTGTGGGCTGCGAGCGTGCTCACCCTGGCGGCCCCCACGCCCCGCACGAGCCCCGGCCTGATCATCCGCTTCTGGAGCTGTGTGCGGAGCTCAGCGTCCATCCGCTGGCTCCGCAGCTCCCCCAAGCGCCGCTCACGCCATCGAGGCAGCTCGTTCCACTCCCGCATCAATGCGTGGAGCGAAGTGGAAGCCGCTGCCCACTGCGGGTGCTGCTCGAGACGATTGAACTCCACGGCCGCCTCACGGTGTTGGCGCACCGCTGTCCTGTACGCAGCATGCACTACTCGCCCTGCCTTCCAGCGAGCCCTTGAAGCGGTCCCAGTGAGCATCACCCCGAGGGTGGAGATGAGCAGGCCGGTCGAGCCCTCAGCCATGAGACCCGACAGCACGGTGATCGTTCCGAGGACGGCAGCCACCAGACTGGCTCGGCGCACTCGTCCGCTCCGCTCCGACGCCTGGCTCGGCCTTGGAGGTGCCGGCGGCCCTGGTGCTGCCGCCATTGCTGGTGCCCGCATCGCCTTAAAAAGGTCGGTGAGACTGCGGAAGTCGTCGTGCAGTGAGACGGAGGGTTTGGTTGGCGTCGACTTGGTCTGTGGTGTGCCGTCACCGAAGAGGACGAGGGTGGAAGTTCCTTCAATCTCGCACCAAGGGCACGTCAGCAGGCCTTTGAAGTAGTGGTGCGATGCTCTGCGCCCACAGATCGTCAATGACGAACGTAGCTGAGAGAGAGCAGTGACCCATTCTTCGGCGCTCGGTCGCATCTGCCCTTCGTGGGGAGCGAAAGCGCGTTCGAAGAGCTCGGACACGGCGGGGGAGAACGCCGACATCGAGACCGTGCCGCGTGGTCGTTCCATGCCGTACCGCGCTGCGTTCCGCCCGAAGGCGAATCGGTGTTCCTTGATGGCCTGAGCGATCGGCATGTCCCCGGATCCCGAGTAGCGACCGGCATGCGGATGGCGTCCCAGCAACAAGAGGTGGAACAACAGAACGGCCAGTCCGAAAGCGTCGTGGTTGCGGGTGCGCACCACTTCGTCCAGACGTCGACCGATGAGCTCCTCGGGCAGGAAGTCGGGAACGGCGACGGTGCACAGCAGGGGTCGTCCACCGGGAACGGGCACCTGAAAGCTGTCGACGTCGATGAGCCGCACGGTCCCATCCTGACGAACGAGCACGGACCCGGCGTTGATGTCCCCGACCACAAGGCCGGTGGCGTGCACCGCCGCAAATGCTCGTGCCACGTTGGTCGCTACGTGAACCAGGAACTCCCAGGTTGCTTTCGGGAACTCCCTGCGGCGGTCGACCGGGCTGTACAGCTTGTGGGCGTCGGCGCCGTCCTCGACAACAGGTAGCAGGAGCCCACGAGGTGTACGGCGGCTGTCGAAGACGAGTCCTCTAGGGCGAGCGATGTACTGGTCAAGAGCATCATCGCTCATGGCGGAGAGCAGCTCGATCTTTCGGGCGCGTTCCGCAGGCATCGGCGACAGGTAGACCTTCGCCGCCACGCCTTGCCGGTTCACGACACGGTGGACCGATCCTTCACCACCCCTGCCCAGCCGAGGACCCAACTGAAGAGGAGCGCCCGTGGCGTCGCGCAGCTCCTCGATCGTCACGGGACCGGAAAATCCACTCGTGCTGCGAGAACCAGGCTGAGGTCGTCGTCGGTTCTCGCGGCCACTGGGGCCGATGCCAGGTAGCGGCTGAGGCCTTCACTGAGTGATGAACTGTGCCCGGGACCGGGCAGCGACCGAACCGGTTGCGTCATCCTGGTGAAGAAGGAGCTGAGGACGTCCTGCGTCTCGTAGTTCAGAACCAGTCCCTGGAGGCCGTCGGTGAAGAGCGCGACGTCCGTCACTGCAAAGGGCATGCTGTCGACTTGAAGGTGATCGAGAGCAGTCGTGTCTGTGACGAAGAACGTGGTGTTGGCGTACTCACCACGTTCGGGCCAGAAGATCCAGTTCCACTCTCCAGTTCCTGCCTCAGGAACGACGACAGCTCCATCGCCGATCTGCGCGAAGACCGACCACTCAGGGTGGATGAGCGCCACTACGACCGTGCAGGCCAGATCGCGGAGATTGACGCCTCGTTCGTCCGCCTCCGCCTGCAGAACATTTCGTGATGCCGCAACAGCTGCACGAACTGCATGCTCTGCAGTATCGACTGTCTCGATAGTCGCGAGGGCCCCCAGTCGAGTGGCGAGATCCTCACACAAGATGCGAGCGCCGCTACCACCTTCGGAAGCGCTCCCGGCGCCATCGGCCACCACGGCGACGAGTGCGCTCTCGTTCGCGAGCGCGACGGTGCGCACCTCGTGAGCGTCCTGGCACGGCAAGTTCGACTTGGTGTGTGAGGTACCGGGGACCGACGCGCTGACGCTGCGCCACCCGGCGGTGAGCAGTGGCTGCTCCATCACACGATGGCCCAGCCGTCTGGCGCCGTTGGGTTCGTCAACGTCACAGCCTCACCGGGTTGCGAGTGCGACACGGAACTCATCGAGTTGGACAGCCACGTGAAGAGTCGGGAGAACTCCAGGCCGCGCAGCGCCAAAGGTGCACGAGTGGCGATCTGCTTGAGCACGTCCATGTTGGCGCCCTCGATGCCCACGGCGAAGAAGCTGAATGCTTTCCGCTCCTCACCGGCCTCGATGCGTGCGGCAGCTGCCTTCCACTCATCCGTGGGACCACCATCGGTGATCAGGAAGATCCACGGGCGGTAGTAGGAAATGCCCTGTTCGCGGTACGTCGCCTTGCGGCGTTCGATCAGGTCAAGGCCCTTGTTGATGGCTTCGCCCATCGGGGTTCCGCCGCCGGCGCGCAGGGTCGGAGGTTCGAAGTTGAGGACGGACGTGAAGTCCAGGTCGACTTCAACCGGACCGAACGACACGATGCCGACCTCGACTCGCTTCGCGGTCAGTGAGTCCGACGACAGCTCGGAGGCGAAAGCAGTCAGGCCGGCGTTCAGCTGCGCGATGCGCTCCCCGGCCATGGACCCCGAGGAGTCGAGCAAGAGCAGGCAGGGGCAGCGCGGCTCCGGGTTCTCGATGAACTCGGTGGGATCGAACGGAGTCTGACTGAAGTCGTCCACCGGGTCTTTGTATCCGGCCACAGCGCATCGTCAGGTGCTCATCAGGTGCGACGGTGGAGACTTCACGCGAATGGACTGCGCCCTCACTGCGTTCAGGCACTACTGCGACACAGAGCGTGACGTCGTGGTGATCGACGTCAATGCGAACCGTCACGGCTTTCATGCCGCTTCCTGGACCGCTCCGCGCACCAGGTGGTCACCCCCACGCGCAACCCACGGCTGGCCAGTGACGGCGGCTCCTAGGCGCTGGTTCGACAGGCGCTCCAGCGTCCGATCGAGGCGGTCCAGGGGCGATCACCCCATCGAGCTGCCGAAGCGCCCGTCGTTCGCCTTGAGCCACTGGGACACCTCGTCCGCGATCTTGCCCTCCTGCTCCTCCCGCCAACGGTTGACCGCAGCCTCGGCGAGGTCCACCTGGGCGTCCAGCACGGCGTGCGCGGCGCGGATCTCCGCGTCGAGCTCGGTGGCGGCCCTCGCCTTCGCGGCGTCGAGGCGCGACTGCGCCAGGATCGTGGCCTCGTCGTACTCCGTCTCGTGGCGCAGGTAGACGCGGTCCTCGACCCGCTCGGCCTCCTTGATGGCCATCCACTCGTACAGGCTCGGCTTCGCGAGCGAGAGCAGCGTCTTGAAGACGATGGGGACGATCTCCATGCACGTGAGGAAGACGAACAACCCGAGGTGGATCTCGGCGAGGCGGCTGCCGTCCTCCTCCATCTCGCGCAGCGCCCCGTAGCGGGCGAGCAGACCGTCGTCGGCGGCGACCGCAGCCGCGTGAGCGGCTGCTTCCTCGTCCCGGGCAGCCTCCGTTTCGCGGACGTCCTCCTCCAGCGTGGCCAGCTCGTCCTCGGCGTCGGAGATCCGTGCCTGCAGCTCCTCCGCGGCCGTGGCGCTGACCTCCACCTGCTTGGCGGCCAGCTGGTCCGTCAGCGCCTGGCGCTCCGCGGCCAGGCGGTCGCGTCGCGCCTCCTTGTCGGCGGCCGCCGGCCCGACGCCGGCCCTGCCGCTGCCGCAGGTTCCCTCCTTCTCGCACGCGACGTCCTTCTCGGCCTGCTGGAACTCGGCGTCCACGGCCGCGAGCTGCTCCCGCAGGTCCTTGACCGCCGGGTCGTTCAGCACGATCGCATCGGTGCTGCGCGTGTTGACGAGGTCCTGCAGCTCCCGGATGCGCTGCTCGTCCGCCTCGAGGTTCGTGTAGCGAGGGTCCTCCTGCAGCGCCTGCTCGTACGCGGCGAGGTCCGCCCGGTGCTGCACTGCCAGGTGCTCGTCGATCTCGTCGTGGAAGATCTGCAGGGTCAGCGGGGTGGATACCACCGCGCCGATCACCACGGCGAGGGCGACGCGCGGCAGCGCCAGGGCGAGGGTGGCGTACCAGCGCTTCAGCCGTGGCGTCGACACGATCAGCCAGCGGTCCAGGTTGAGGATCGCGATACCCCAGCCGACCGCGCCCGGCACGGCCAACCACCACGGCCAGTCGAACGCCATGTGCAGCGCCACGCCCGCCGACAGGGCCGCGAGGACCGCGGTCATCACGACGGCCCCACCGAGGGCGACCTGCTTCGTGCGCTCCCCGGGGACCTGGTCGAGGATCGCCCGGTTCGCACCGGACACGGTGATGAGGAATTCGCTGAGCCACCTCATCGGAGGTCACCTCTCGTCGGTCTCTTCAGGCTCCACCCTTCCGGGGGTGGTGCGTCGGTGGGGAACGGTGCGTCTTCCTCGCGGCTGCCGCGCAACCAGCGGACGACGGCGGGCGGGAGCCCGATGGGGCTGAGCGCGGCGCTGGCGGCGGGCCGTCCCGCGTCCTGAGCGCTGAACAACGCGTCGAGCCGCTGAGCCGCCGAGCGGCCGGCGTCCACGGAACTGCTGACGTCGGCGTGCAGGCGGATGCTCGGTGGTGAGGGCACCTGCACGGCCTCCACGACCGGTCGCGGCACCACCTGGACGATGCCGGTGTGCACGGTCGTGCGGGCGGTGGCGTTCACCGCCGTCACCTCGATCGCACCGCTGAGCGGCAGCACGACCGGCGTGGAACCCGTCGCCGGATGACCTGGAACTCCTTGCACGACGACGTCGTCGGCGCCCTCGAACGCCCAGGACACGACGACCGGCATCTCGTGAGCCACCACGGAACGGTCCACGTGCAGCATGAGGACACGTGGTGGCGTCCGGGGTCCTCGCTCTTCGTCGTGGTTCTGCGGTTCAGTCGCGGGGTCGGACGTGGTGGCAGGGCCGTAGGCGTGCACGTGGTCCTCGTCCACGAGCCGTTCGCCCGGTTCCGGGGTCGCAGCGCCGCCGGTGGGGGTTCCGTGCGCGTCGCCGGTGGGTGCGCCACCGGTGGTAGCGGTGCCTGCTGCGCGGTTCCGTCGAGCCTCGTAGCGTTGACCCGCGTCCCCGGTGGGGTAGCGGTTCGACGGGCGAGCGCCACCTCGGGGTGCGGTGGGCTTCGGCGGGGCAGGCGGCCGGTGCACCTGCTGCAACGCCCACTGGTACGCCAGCAACCGGTGCACGAGCCACGCGATGCAGGCGATCGCCCACCACACCAGCAGGGTGCGGGTGGCGTCCCCGACCGCGTCGAGCCGCTCACCCGGACCCGACAGCGCCCGCACGCAGGCGTCGACGTAGTACCAGCAACCGGCCAGCACGACGAAGCACAGGTACAGGTGTCTGCGCAGCCAGCCGCTCACCGGTTGCACCTCCCGTAGTCCGGGGCGTATTCGAAGACGTCGCCGTTGCGGGTCTTGGAACAGTGGACCGCCTTGAAGGTGTCACCCGACTCGTCGATCCCGAAGCGGGCGACGGTCGTGCTGCCGTCGTCGGCGGTGCGGGTCTCCTCCCACTGCAAGTACCCGTTCGCGTCGAAACCGAGGAAGTGCAGCGCATCCGCGGCGTCGTAGGAGGAGCTGTAGTCGTGGTGAGTGCTCCACAGGGAGCCGTTGCGCACGCCGGCCACGGCGATGGACGTCCACGCCGGCGAGTAGGTCGTGGCGCGGTGGTGCCAGAGCACCGCCATGTTGCCGTGCTGGTCGACGACGATGTCGTCGCCTGCCGGGACGTCCACGCCGTACCCGTCCTGCGGGGGCAGCCCCGTGGAGGGCTCGCTCGACGTCCCCGCATCGACCGCGATGAAACCGACGTGGGTGCGCGGCGTGCCGTCGTAGTCCGTGTCGTCCTCGTAGCGCACCAGTGCCAGCGTCGTGCGGGTCGAACCGTCCAGGACGTCGGTCCGCGCGATGAGGGAGCACACGCCACCCACGCAGTCGGACAGTGCGCGAACGACTCGTTCATCGCTCAGGCGTCCCGGCGGGGTCGCAGGGGGAGCGGTGGTGGACGTGGCCGGGCGCGGTGCTCGGGGTGCGGTGCTCGCCGGGAGCGGAGCCGCGGCCGCCGAGGTAGTGGCGGGCGCCGTGGTGGTCCTGCCGGGTGTCGTCGGCGGGACCGTTTGGACTTGCGGTGCGGTGGCCGTGGGCAGCGGGGTGCCGACCCCAGTGGTCACCGCAGTCGTGGGTGAGTCAGCCGTGGGGGAGACAGTCGCGGAGGTGGGTGACGGCGACGTCGCCGTGTCGATGGGGCGGGCAGCAGCGGACGCCGTCGGCGCTGCGGTGGGCAGGGACGGTTCCGCTCCGGAAGGCTGCGGAACGAACAGTGCCACCAGAGCGACCACGGAGACGACGCCCGCTGCCCGAGCAGCTCGCGGATCGGTGCCCGGCAGCGTCGATCGGCTGTGCTGCCAGCGCAGCACGAGGACCACCACGATGAAAGCCGTCAGGCCGAGGATGAGCACCGACAGCACGAGACCGCGGGCGACACCGAGACCGTCGAGGTCGCGCTTGACCACGACCGTCGCGAGCGCGACGACCAGGGTGGCACCCAGGACCTGCCACGTCGGCAGGGCGGAGAGCACGGAGAGTGGACCGCTGCGCTGAGGCGCGTTGTGCACGGAATCCACCCCCGGTGATCAGGTTCCCTGCCGAGGACATCCGCCTCGGCGACGGGTGCTCAGGCGCACCGGTTCGTCGTAGAAGGGATCGGGTCACCGTGGACGCTCATCGATCGGCCAGTGGTGTGATGAGTGCTTCACGGCCCGAGGTCAACGACGCGGCAGCAGTTGCGACGTCTCGTCCAGGAAGGCTGAGCAACCCTGTCCCATAATCAAGGTTGCTTCTCGACCTTGATTATGATGTCGCCGTGTCCCGTGTGGTGAGCGCCGTCTGGAGCCCTGACCCAGCTGACGCGGTGGGGCTGCCCCGGCGGCACCGCCAGCCGTGCCGTTACGACGCCTTCGTCCCCGACCCCCTCGTAGGACGGGAAGTGGTCCTGCCCGCCGACGTGATCGCCGACGTCTCCGACGCTGAGCGCGCCGTGCAACGCCTCAACAGCTCGGACCTGCCCTACCGCGGCTACGAGGCCGTCGCCCGGCTGTTACTGCGTGCTGAGGCGGTGGCGTCCTCCCGCATCGAGGGCCTGGAGATCGGCGGCCGCCGACTGGCGCGCGCCGATGCCGCGCGCGCCGCGGACGGCTCCTCGCCCGACGAGGGCGCCGCCGAGGTTCTCGGCAACATCGACGCCATGCGGGCGGCCGTCGACGACGTCGCCCGCCGACCCCATGTCGGCGTCGACGGCATCTGTGACATCCACCGCGCCCTGCTGGCCGGCACCCGGGACGCCTCGTGGGCCGGGCAGGTGCGCGACCGGCAGAACTGGATCGGCGGGTCGAGCTACAACCCGTGCCGCGCCGACTTCGTGCCCCCGCCCCCCAGCGAGGTCGGTGCCCTGCTGGAAGACCTCGCCGAGTACCTGGAGTCGGACTGGCACTCCCCGCTCGTCCAGGCAGCCATCGCGCACGCGCAGTTCGAGACCATCCACCCCTTCGCCGACGGCAACGGCCGCACCGGCCGCGCGCTCATCCACGTGGTGCTCACCCGACGGGACTTGAGCCCGCGACACGTGCCACCGATCAGCCTCGTGCTCGCCACCCGCAGCCAGGACTACGTCGCCGGGCTCACCACCTACCGCGCAGCGCCGGAGGACCCCAGCGGCCTGGCCGAGTGGATCGCCGTCTTCGCCGCGGCCACCACCGAGGCCTGTGAACGCGTCGCCGGGCTCACCACCGGCCTCGCAGAGCTGCGGCAGCGCTGGCGTGACGCGGTCGGGACCGTGCGGGCCGGATCCACCGTGGCGCAGCTGCTCGACGAGGTGCTGCCCCAGGCGCCGGTGCTCACCGTCGCCCAGCTGGTCAAGCTCACCGGGCGCTCCACGCAAGCCGTCAACGAGGCCGTCGACCGCCTGCACACCGCGGGCGTCCTGCGGCAGACGACCGCGGGGCGGCGCAACCGCGCCTTCGAGGTAGACGGGCTCATCGACCTCATCACCGGGTTCGAGCGGTCCCTGGCGTCACCGGCGGGGGACACGGCGGTCGAGCCGCCGGCGCGGCCGGTGCCGCGGCGGGTCGGTCGGTAGTGCATGCCCTGCTGTGGTGGTGCTCCTGACCCCGTGAATCACCAGGAGGGTTGCTCACCACCTGAGTGCTTGTGGTTTACGTGCGGAGTAATCGCAAGCGCGGCGGTCGCTGGCATCGAGATCGCCGACGATCCGGCTGGTGGTGCGCGGGGTTGTGCGAGGCGCTCGTGCTCACTCCGCGCCCCACGGCGAGGACGCCGAGGAGTGCTGGGCGAAGGCCTCGCGCACGCGCCGGCGCTCCTCCTCGGACAGCACCGCGGCGAAGGGCGAGTTCTGCCGCAGCTCCCGCGCCCGCGGGGACGGGGAGGTCAGGGCCGTCAAGATGCCCTCGACGGGCCCGTCGAGCAGATCCGCCCACTCCGCCAGCCACTTCGCCACCTGCCCTCGCGAGTGGCGCTCGCGCAGGATGGCCAGGTTGGCGCGCGCCTGCGCGATCGTGGTCTCCGGGTCGGTGATCAGGCGGTCGGCGACGGCGTGCGCCAACCACAGGCCGCGGCGCTGGTCCCGGCTCAGCCGCGCGCCCGTGGCGCGCAGCGCTTCCACGTCGGCGCGGCGCACCCGGCGGTGCACGCCCGTCGTCGTGTGGGGCAGGTCGCCGCGCTCGCACAGGTTGACGACGTGCTGGCGCGAGACGCCGAGGATGCGCGCGGCTTCGCCGGTGGTCAGCCACTCCTGGCTGACGGAGGACCAGGTGTCCTCGAAGACGGCGGTGCGCGTGTCCCCAGGCTCCTCACAAACGCAAAAGACACAACGGCCCTGTAACCGTTTTGCGTCTGTTGCGCTGGTCGACCGTCAGGGTGCACGGGTGCACCGCATGAAAGGGGGTGCGCTTGGGCGTGCTGCGTCAGTGCGACGACCTGGGATGTGAGGCGCGGGCGCGGCCCTTGTCGGCAAGTGCTCGAGGTTGCAGCGGATGAAGCAGAGGGCACCTCTTGACCGTCGATCGTGCACGATCTACGGTCTACGACATCAGCTCACCGACGAGCCGATGCTGAGGAGGTGCTCGTGTCCCCGCCCGGTCCGCGATCTCTCAACCCGTCCGAAGGGCCTGTCTACGATGGTGCTCGTGGAGCCGACGACCCGACGCTCACTGGCGTCGAGCCGGCAGATGCTCGCCGACCACGTGTACGACGCCGTCCTCGACCTGCTGATCGACGGCGAGCTGAAGGCCGGGCAGGCCCTGGGCATCGACGGGCTCGCCCGCGAGTTCGGGGTGTCGCAGACACCGGTGCGCGAGGCGCTGGCGCGGCTGGAGTCCACCGGGCTCGTCCGGCGCGTCGCCCTCAAGGGGTACCGGGTCGCTCCCGTGGCCACGCCGGAGGAGCTGGTGCGGCTCATGCAGGCGCGGCTCCTGCTGGAGCCGGCGCTCGCCGAGCTGGCCGCGCACCACCTCACCCCTGACGTCCTCGAGCAGCTCGAGCAGGCCGTGCACGACCTGGCGACCGCACCCCTCGGGCCGTCGTTCCACGAGTTCCGGCAGTACTGGGAAGCGGACGAGCGCTTCCACCGCATCATCGCCGAGGCGACCGGCAACGAGTTCCTCCTCGGCGCCTACACCGCCCTCGGCGGGCAGATCCAGCGCTTCCGCCTCTTCGGCGGCGGGGGCGTCACCGACTCCGACCACTGCGTCGCCGAGCACACCCGCGTCCTCGAAGGGCTGCGCACCGGCGACCCGGCCACGGCCCGCGCGGCCATGGCCGCCCACATCACCGAGGCGCGCGACCGCGCCCTGCAGGCGTACGAAACACCCGGCACCGCCGCCGCGGAAGCCTGAGCACCCCTCCGCACGCACGACCCCCGGCGGCGCCGCCCGTCCTCCTCGCACCGCTGCGAGGCCACCCAGCCGAGAGGCCACCCCCCGTGTCCACCGACACCGCTGCCCACAACCCCGGGCTGTCCACCTACCACAACCACTTCCCGCGCTCCGCGCCCAGCGACCCGTCCGCGCCGCACGTCGCCAGCGCCACCGTCACCGTCGACGCCTCCAGCGACCGCGGTCCGCTCACCCGCATCTGGGAGAGCATCGGGTACGACGAGATCAACTGGACCTACACGCCCACCGGCAAGCAGCTCCTGCGCACCTTCGCGGAACTGTCCCCGCGGCCGTTCCACGTGCGCCCGCACTACGTTTTCTGCTCCGGCACCGGGTTCGGGATCCCGCACTGGGGCAACGGGAACGTCTACCACGAGGACGCCGACGGAAACCCGCACTACGACTTCACCATCGTCGACCAGACGTACGACGCCATCGTCGGCGCCGGCCACCACGTCCTCGTCGAGCTCGCCTTCACCCCGCGCGACCTGCTCCCGCCCGAGGCCGACGAGCTGAAGGTCGTCTCCAGCCCCACCGTCTACAGCAACTACGAAGCCGGTGCGTGGGCGTACCCGCCGAAGGACTACGAGAAGTGGCGCGGGCTCGTCGCCGCGCACGCCCGGCACTGCCTGGAGCGCTACGGCGCGGAGGAGGTGAGCACCTGGCTGTGGGAGCTGTGGAACGAACCGGACATCTTCTACTGGAAGGGGACCACGCAGCAGTTCTGCGACCTCTACACCGTCACCGCCGAGGCCGTCCGCAGCGTCCTGCCCGACGCGCAGGTCGGCGGCCCGGCCGTCACCGGTGGCGGGGTGCAGTTCATGCGCGACTTCCTCACCCACACCTCCACGAACGACGTCCCCCTCGACTTCGTCTCCTTCCACACCAAGGGCTCCGCGTTCACCCCCTGGCGGGTCTACGGCCCCACGGGCGGCCCGGCACCGGAGAAGCAGAACCCCTCGGCGCACAAGATGCTCTTCGAGATCCGCCGCATGCTGCGCGTCATGGCGGAGTTCCCGCAGTACCACGACCTGCCCGCCATCGTCGACGAGTGCGACGCGGGCGTCCCCGCCCACTACAGCGTCTACGACAACGCCAACTTCCAGTTCCAGAACACCGAGTACTACCCCGTCTTCCAGGTCAAGCTGTTCAAGAAGATCCTCGACCTCAACGACACCGAGACCGCCACCGTCACCCAGGCCACCTCGTGGAGCTTCTACTTCGAGGGCGAGCGCTACTTCGAGGGCACCCGCGCCTTCCTCACCGCCGGCGGCGTCGAGAAGCCCCTCCTCAACGCCTACCGGATGGTGTCCCGGCTCGGCGGGCGGCGCGTCGACGCCACCTCCACCGCCGCCAGCGACCCGGCCGAGCTCGACGCCGGTGACGGGCGCAGCATGGGGGAGGAGGTCGACGTCCTCGCCTCCACCGACGCCGCCGGCCGCGTCACCGTCCTCGTCTGGCGGCACACCGACGACCAGTACCGGACCGACGAGGCCGCCACCCCCGTCGACGTCCGCATCACCGGCCTCACCGCGGCGGAGTACTCCGTCAGCCACTTCCGCATCGACGCCGACCACAGCAACGCCCACACCGCGTGGGTCGCTCAGGGCAGCCCGCAGGACCCGACGGCCGAGCAGCTCGCCGCCGTCAAGGCCCGGCAAGGGCTCGAGGAACTCGAACCGTCCCGGTCGGCGACCCCCCGGGACGGCGCCCTCCAGCTGGACGTCACGCTCCCGCTGCCGTCGGTGTCCATGCTCGTCCTGGAGCCCAAGTGAACCGCACCGGGGTCAGCGACGTCGCCAACGTCGCCCTCAACAACGGCGTCACCGTCCCCCAGCTGGGCCTCGGGGTGTTCCAGGTCCCCCCGGAGGAGGCGCAGCGCGTCGTCGAGGAGGCGCTGGAGGTCGGCTACCGGCACGTCGACACCGCCGCCGCCTACGTCAACGAGGCCGGTGTCGGGGCGGCGCTGCGGGCGTCGGGCCTGCCGCGCGACGAGGTCTTCGTGACCTCCAAGCTGCGCAACGGCGACCAGGGGTACGACGAGGCGCTGCGGGCCTACGCCGACACCTGCGCACGCCTCGGGGTCGACGCCCTCGACCTCTACCTCGTGCACTGGCCCAACCCGTCCGCGAGTCGCTACGTCGACAGCTGGCGGGCCCTGGAACGCCTGCACGCCGAGGGCGCCGTCCGCGCCGTCGGGGTTTCCAACTTCCTGCAGCCCCACCTCGACGACCTCGCCGCCGCCACGGGGCTCGTGCCCGCCGTCAACCAGGTCGAGCTGCACCCCACGTTCCAGCAGCACGACCTCGTCGAGGACAGCCGGGACCGCGGGATCGTCGTCGAGGCCTACTCGCCGCTCGGGCAGGGCGCCGACCTCGACGCACCCGCCGTGCTCGCCGCGGCCCGCGCCCACGACGCCACCCCCGCCCAGGTCGTGCTCGCCTGGCACCTGCAGCGCGGGCACGTCGTCATCCCCAAGTCCAGCCGCCGCGACCGGCTGGAGGAGAACCTGGCCGCCGCCGGCCTCCACCTCGACGACGACGAGGTCGACGCCATCACCGCGCTCGAGCGCGGGCACCGCATCGGTGGCGACCCCGCCACCTTCGCCCTCAGCCAGATCCGTTAGGAGGTCCACCTCGATGGCGAGATCCCTCACCTCCGAGCCCGCCCTCGCCGCCGCACCGCCGCAGGGCCGGGCCCTGCGGACGCCGCCGAAGGACCAGCGCGTCGGCACCCGCAAGCAGACGCTGTGGATCTGGCTGTTCCTGATGCCGACGATCGTCCTGTACGGCGCCTACACGCTGTACCCGATCATCGCGAGCTACTGGTACTCCCTCGTGGAGTGGAACGGCTTCCAGGCCGAGCAGCGGTTCGTCGGCATCTCCAACTACCGCGCCGTCGTCGCCGACCCGGCGTTCTGGTCGTCGGTGAAGATCACACTGGTGTTCATGGTGCTCGTAGCGCCGGCACGCATCCTGCTCAGCCTGCTGCTCGCCATCGCGCTCAACTCGCCCAAGTTGCCGTTCCGCAACCTGTTCCGGACCGTCTACTTCCTGCCCGTCGTCACCACCACCGCCATCGTCGGCGTCGTCATGCAGTTCGTGTTCGACCCCAGCAGCGGCCCGGTGACGAGCATGCTGCGCCTGGTGGGCGTCGAGCAGGGCGTCGACCTCCTCGGCGACTCCGGCACGGCGCTCACCACCGCGGCGGCCGTGTACGTCTGGAAGTTCTTCGGCATCACGATGGTGTACTGGATGGCCGCCCTGCAGACCATCCCGTCCGAGCTGTACGAGGCGGCGCGCATCGACGGCGCCGGGGCGTGGCACATCTTCCGGCACATCACCCTGCCGCTGCTCACCCCGTTCCTGCTCATCATCACCGTGCTCACCGTGGAGGACACCTTCCACGCGTTCGACCTCATGCAGACCATGACCGGTGGTGGACCGTTCTTCTCCACCGAGATCATCGAGATCTACATCTACCGCTGGGCGTTCAGCGCCTCCATCCCGCAGCTCGGCTTCGCCTCGGCGGCCGCCGTCCTCTTCGGCGTCCTCGTCATGGTCGTCGGTGTCCTGCAGGCCTGGGCGCTGTACGCCGGCCGCAAGAGCAGGAGGGAGCTGTCGTGACCACCACCACCCCCGCCACCAGCAGCCGGCCCGTCAGCGCCCCGCCGCGCACGTCCCTCGCCCGGCGCGCCGCCCACCGCGCCCCCTGGTGGATTGCCGTCCTCTTCCTCGCGGGTGTCGCCGTCCTGTGGGTCTACCCGTTCGTGTGGATGGTGTCGGCCTCCCTGAAGAGCTCGATGGAGGTCTTCACCGCGGGCCTCGCGCTCATCCCGGAGGACTTCGCCTGGGAGAACTACAGCAGGGCCTGGACCGACGCCGGCTTCGGCCGGTACATGATCAACACGGTGATCGTGACGCTCGCGACCGTCGCCATCGTCGTGGTCCGCTGCGCGCTGTGCGGGTACGTGCTCGGCCGGTACTCGTTCCGCGGGTCCAAGCTCATCATCGGCATCCTCATCGCGACCCTGTTCGTCCCCACCGGGTACACCATCATCCCCGTCGTCAAGCTCTCCATGGAGCTGGGGCTGCTGAACTCGCTGACCGGCATGGTGCTGGCGCTGGCCGGGGCCTCGAACGTGTCGGCCATCCTCATCTACGCCGGGTACTTCCGCCAGCTCCCCAAGGAGCTCGAGGAGGCCGCCGTCGTCGACGGGGCCGGGTTCCTGCGGGTCTTCTTCCGCATCATGCTCCCGCTGTCCATGCCCGTCACCGCGACGGTCGGGCTGCTGACCTTCCTCTTCACCTGGAACGCCTTCTTCCTGCCCCTCGTCTTCTCGTTCAGCCGCCCCGAGCTGCGGACGCTCAGCGTCGGCATGCAGGCGTTCGTCGGGGAGAACGCGACCGACTGGTCCGGCATGGCCGCCGCCGGTGTCGTCTCGATCCTGCCGATCGTCGCGCTCTTCCTCTTCCTCCAGCGCTTCTTCGTCGAAGGCATCGCCGGAGCCGTCAAGTCCTGAGCACCACCCGCACCACGGTCACGAACCACCGTCTCGATGAGGAGATCGCCATGGCACACGTCACCCGCCGCTCGCTGCTGGTCGGCAGCGGTGCCCTGCTCAGCACCGCAGCGCTCGCTGCCTGCGGCGGAGGAGGGGAGAGCGCCGGCCCCGGGCCCAGCGGGTCGCTGCGCTGGTGGGACCACTTCAGCGCCCTGCAGAAGTTCCACGCGGACTGGGCCGCCCAGCAGTCCCAGGACCTCGGCAAGCAGGTGGAGTACACCTACAACGACGTCTCCCGTTCCGCCGAGGCCCTGCAGCTCGCCAACCAGAGCAACCAACTGCCCGACGTCTACTCCAACGTGCTGGACCTGCCGCTGTCCGCCCTCGTCGCCGAGGGGTGGGTCCACGAGCTCCAGCTCAGCGACGAGGCGCTGGCGAGACTGCCGGAGGGCTCGCTCACCGAGGGGATCACCAGCCTCGACGGCAAGGTGTACGGCCTGCCGCTGTTCACCTCCCAGCAGTACGCCGCCGCGCACTGGTTCAACACCGACATCACCACCGCCGCGGGCCTGGACCCCGACGACCCGCCCACCACGTACGACGAGTACCGCGCCGCCCTGGAAGCCATCAAGGCGAAGGGTGACGGGGCCGCGCCGATGATCCTCGCCCTCGGCGGGACCGCCCGCATGCGCGAGCAGATCGACGACCTCGCCCAGGTCGCCGGGTTCCCCGGGTTCCAGGGCATGAAGTACGCCACCGGTGAGTACGCCTACGACGACGACACCTACGTCAACGCCATCGAGTTCTGGAAGGAGCTCAACGACTCCAGCCTCATCCTCGCCGGCAGCGGAGGGCTCACCGTCGCCGATGCCCGCAGCCGCTGGGGAGCGGGTGTGGCTGGCTTCTTCCCCGACGGCCCCTGGTGCGCCGGTGGCGTCAAGAACGTCGCGCCGGCGTTCGTGGAGAAGCTGGGGGTCGGCCCGATCCTCGTCCCCCAGGCCGGCAACCCCGTCATCACCTACCGGGGTGCGCCCGGGGCGCAGTTCTTCGTCGCCGGGTCCTCCGCCGACCCCGAGGCGGCGAGCCGCCTCGTCGAGTCCATGACCACGACCGAGTACCAGGCCGGCCTAGCCGGAGGCATGGACCAGCCTCCGCTGGACCTGTCCGTCGTCCAGGACGCCGACGTCGTCGAGCCCTACCGCAAGCTCGCCGGCTGGTTCGAGGAGACCGTGCGGCGCGGCCCCGAGGCCGTCGTCGCCAACCCGCAGATCGCGCAGGTCGAGGCGGCGTCGAAGCCCATCAGCCCCCACCTCGGCGACATCGTCCAGGGCTACCTCGGTGGGGACATCACCGACCTGCGCGGGGCCCTGAAGTCGCTCAGCGACGCTTTCTCCGCGGACCGGGAGCAGGCCATCGCCACCGCGACGGCCGCCGGGGCCCAGGTGTCGCTGGACGACTACGCGTTCCCCGAGTGGGTGCCGGGGCAGGACTGGACCCCGCCCGCCGCCGGCTGACCCACCGCGCGACGCGCAGCACCCGCCGGCCGGGCGGACTACGCCCGGCCGGCACCACCGAGAGAACCGCCGAGGAGACCGCTGATGACCGTCTCGTTCCCCGCCGCGCGCACCGCCGTCGTCACCGGTGTCGGAGCACCCCGCGGCATCGGCCGCGTCGTCGCGCGCCGGCTGGCCCGCGAGGGTTGGAGCCTCGCGCTCGTCGACGTCCGGCCCGACGGCGTCGCGGAGATCGCCGACGAGCTCAGCGGCACGACCGACGTGCTGGGCGTTCCGGCCGACATCACCTCCCCCGTGGAGGTCCGGTCGGCGTTCGACCGCGTCGACGGCGCGCTGCCGCCCGTCGTGGGCCTCGTCAACCTCGCCGGCACCGCCTGCCCGACACCCCTGCTGGAGCTGACGGTGCAGGAGTGGAACACCAGCTTCGCCGTCAACGCGACGGGGTCCCTGCTGATGATCCAGGAGGCGGCGCGGCGGATGGCCGCCGTCGGGGTCGGCCGCATCGTCAACACCTCCTCGATCACCGCCCTCGACGGCGGCGGCACGTTCTCCAAGACCGCCTACGCCGCGTCGAAGGCCGCCGTTCTCGGGCTCACCAAGGGCGCCGCCCGGGAACTGGGCCCGCTCGGCATCACCGCGAACGTGCTGCTGCCCGGCCCCGTGGACACCGACATCATGGGTGGGCAGCTCACCGAGGAGCGCAAGGCCGGGATGGCCGCGGGCATCCCGGTGGGGCGTGTCGGCCAGCCGGACGACATCGCCGCGGCCGTCTCGTTCCTGCTCGGTGAGGAGGCCGGGTACGTCAACGGTGCCAGCTTCCAGATCGACGGGGGCAAGCTCATCCACTGACGCGGATCAGCGCTTCGCCTCGCAGAGCGAGGATCCGGTTCAGCGGATCGCTCGCGCCAGTGCTCGCGTGCCACCGACGGGATCTACCGCACCGGGCGGCAGCCGCGGCTGGCTGGTATTCCAGCCAGGTGGCTCTCATGGTGGCCGCACGTACTTGGCGCACCCCATCCGCAGCGTGGTGCCGTCCCTGGACGGTCCGGTTCTCGTCGCCTTGGCCGGATCCGCTGCTCCGGCCTCCGGCCGGGATATCGCTCGGCTCGTGGGGAAGGCCTCCCACGCCGGTGTACAGCGGGTCTTGGCTCGCCTCGCCACCGTTCGCCCGGACGGCCCTGCCATGGCGAAGGATCTGCGTCGGCTGCTGGAGATCAAGGACCAAGCGCACTACGCCGCGACGATGGTCTCCGCCGCACGTGCTGAACAGGCCGTCCAGTGGGCGCGTCGTCTCCACGATCTCGCCGTTCGCACCGGTTGAGTCGCGACCCGGCCTCCCTCCGGTGATCAAGGAAGTGACAACTTCCTTGATCACCGAGGGGTGGGGGTCAGGCGTGCTGGGCGGTCCACGCCGCGTGCAGCCGCGAGTACGGCCCCCCGGCGTTCGCCAGCTCCACGGCCGGCCCCACCTCCACGACCCGTCCCGAGTCCACGACCACCACCGTGTCCGCGGCCTCCGCCGTGGAGAGCCGGTGCGCGATCGCCACGGACGTCCGCCCGCTGAGCACCCCCTCCAGCGCCCGCTGCAACCGCACCTCGGTCGCCGGGTCCACCGAGGACGTCGCCTCGTCCAGCACCAGCAGGTCCGGGTCGGCCAGGTGTGCCCGGGCGAGCGCCACGAGCTGCCGCTCCCCGGCGGACAGCCGCTCGCCGCGCTGCCCGACGGGGGTGTCCAGCCCGTCGGGCAGCCCGTCGAGCCAGCCCGCCAGGCCGAGGTCCTCGAACGCCGCCCGCACGTCCGCCTCCGTGGCGCCGGGCTTCCCACGGCGCACGTTCTCGCCGACGGTGGCGTCGAAGAGGAACCCCTCCTGCGGGACGGCGACGACGCGACGGTGCAGTTCCCGGCTGGGCAGGTCGCGCGCGTCCACGCCGTTCAGCAGCACCCGCCCGGAGGCGGGGTCCACGAGGCGGGTCACCAGCCGGGCGAGGGTGGTCTTGCCGGAGCCGGTCTCGCCGACGACGGCGGTGCGCGAACCGGCGGGCAGGTGCAGGGTGACGCCGGTGAGGACGACCTTGTCGGTGCCAGGGTAGGTGTAGGCGACGTCCTCGACGCGCACGTCCACCGGCCCCACCGGCAGCTCCTTCACGCGTTCCTTCGACGGTTCGGGCACGGTGACGGGGGTGTCGATGAGGTCGACGACGCGGCGCCAGCCGGCGAGGGCGTTCTGCAGCTCGTTGAGGACCTCGGTCGCGGCCTGCACCGGCCCCACCCACAGCTGCGCGAGGAACAGGAACGCCAGCAACCGCCCCAGGGTGATGTCGCCGTCGACGCCCAGCAGGGTGCCGACCACGATGACGAGCGCCACCACGAGCCCGGAGACGAACACGCCGGTGGTGAACGTCGCCGCGGTCGCCACCTGCGCCTTCACGGCCTGCTTGCGGTGCGCCTCCACGGCCGCGTCGACGGTGCGGCGCGAGCGGGCCTCGGCGGCGTGCGCGCGGATCACGTCCGCGCCCACGACCGTCTCGGAGACCGCGGCGAGCATCTCGCCCATCCGCACCCGCACCCCGGCGTACGCCTGCGCCACCGGCCGCTGCAGCTTGTTGCGGACGAGGATCAGCGGCACGAAGCAGCCGAGCACCACGAGCGCCAGCTGCCACGAGTAGACGAACATCACCGCGGTCGCCAGGACCACCTGCCCCAGCGAGAGCACCAGCACCAGCATGCCGGTCTGCAGGAACGTGGAGATGGTGTCGACGTCGCTGGTGACGCGGCTGACGAGCGCGCCGCGCCGCTCCCCGGACTGGGTGAGCACCGCCAGGTCGTGCACGTGCCGGAACGCGCGGGTGCGCAGGTTCGCCAGCCCCGCCTCGGTGGCGCGGAACAGGCGCACGTTCACCACCCACGCCGTGACCACGGTGAGGAGCACGACGACGGCCGCGATCGAGCACAGCATCGCGACCCTGCCGACGTCCGGCCCGTCGGGGCCCATGACGCCGGTGTCGACGGTCTGCTGCACCGCGATCGGCACGACGAGCTTGCCGACCGTCGTGGCCGCCGCGATGGCCAGGGTGATGCCCAGGCCTTCGGCGATCTGCGGGGTCAGTTCCCGAGCGCGGCGCAGCACCCCGCCGCGCTCGGCGGAACCGGCCGCCGCCCCGATGGTGGTCGTGCTCACGCCATCCCCGCCTTGTTCGCCGCTTCGTCCGCCCGGTCGCGCGCCGCCCGCGCGTACGCCGTCACCAGGTCCCGGTAGCCCGCGTCGCGGGCCTCGACCTCCGCCGCCGGCCCCCGGTCCACGACCCGGCCGCGTTCCAGGTGCACCACCTCGTCGGCCAGCGCGATCGTCGCCGGCCGGTACGCCACCACCACCACCGTCGTGCCGGAACCCGAGGTCGCCAGCCCGTCCAGCACCGCCCGCTCCACCGCCGGGTCCAGGGCGCTGGTGGCGTCGTCCAGGACCAGCAGCCGCGGTTTGCGCACCAGCGCCCGCGCCAGCGCCAGGCGCTGCCGCTGCCCGCCCGAGAGGGTCGAGCCTCGCTCACCCACCAGCTCGTCCAGGCCCTTCGGCAGGGACCGCACGAAGTCCTCGGCACGCGCCAGGCGCAGCGCCTCCCACACGTCGTCGTCGTCCACGCGCCGCTCGGCGGGGACGTCGTCGGCGTCCAGGCCCAGGGCGATGTTGCCGCGCACCGTGTCGTCGAACACGAACGTCGACTGCGGCACCAGCGCCGCCGCGCCCGCCACCTCACCGGCGGCGAGGTCGCGCACGTCCACCCCGTCGAGGAGCACCTGCCCGGACGTGGGGTCGACCAGGCGCACCAGCATCCCCGCCAGCGTCGACTTGCCCGACCCGGTGCCGCCCACGACCGCCACCGTCGTCCCGGCCGCCACGTCGAGGGTGACGTCCGCGAGCGCCGGGGCGGCCTCGCGCCGGGGCGCGGGCGCCTCGTCGCGGCGCACGAACTGCCCGGGGACGTCGGGGCGCTCGGCCAGCGGGTCGGTGGCGGGGACGGGGTGGCGGTAGGTGAGGTCCCTCGCCGCGACCGCCAGGGGACCGGTGCCGGGGGCGGGACGGTCCCCCCACGGGGTCGTCGCCTCCTCCTGCAGCACCGCCTGCACGCGCGCGTCCCCGGCCACGGTGCGCGGAAGTTCCGACAGCAACCACCCGAAGGAGCGCACCGGGAACGCCAGCAGACCCAGCAGGTACGCGATCTGCACGAGGTCGCCGACGCCCACCGCCCCGTTCGCCGCGCGGACCGTGCCGACCACGAGGACCGCGAGGGTGCCCAGGTTCGGCAGGGCGTCGATCACCGGGTCGAACGTGCCGCGGGTGCGGCCGGCGGCCACGTTCGCCGCGCGCAACCGGTCGGCGTCGCCCGCGAAGCGCTCTACCTCCTCATCGGCCAGGCCGAGGGTCTTCACCACGAGCGAACCCTCGAAGCTCTCGTGCGCGGTGGCGGAGACCTCCCCGCGCAGCTGCTGCACGCGCGTGACCCGCGGGGACATGCGCCGCTGGTAGACGACGTTCGCGGCCACCAGCGCCGGCAGCACCAGCAGGCCCACCGCCGCCAGCACCGGGTCCGCCGCCGCCATCGCCACCCCGGCCACCGCGATGAGGACGACGACGCCGAGCGCGAACGGCAGGATGAACATCGCCTGCCAGGTGGCCTCCACGTCCGAGCTGGCCGTCGCCAGCAGCCGCCCCGCGGGGTGGGCGTGGTGCCACGACAGCGGCAGCTCCAGGTAGCGGCGCGCCAGCGCCCGGCGGTAGCGGGCCTGCAGGGCGAAGGCGACCATGCCGGCCCAGATGCGCCGCACGAGGATCGCCGCGACCGTCACCACGGTGACGGCCATCAGCGTCGCCCCGGCCAGCCACACGTCCGCAGTGCTGACCGCCTCGCCGG
Organism: Kineococcus arenarius subsp. arenarius; assembly: GCF_050871845.1. Lineage (NCBI taxonomy): Bacteria > Bacillati > Actinomycetota > Actinomycetes > Kineosporiales > Kineosporiaceae > Kineococcus > Kineococcus arenarius. The sequence goes on along the minus strand of NZ_JBJLSE010000012.1, from coordinate 48,380 downwards.
AGCCGGTGACCGCGGGCACGACGACCCGCTCCGTCACCCGCCCCACGAGCCAGCCGCTGGCGGCCGTGCCCACGCCGTACAGGGCCGAGCCGATGATCGCGATGGTGAAGAGGCGTCGCTCTTCCCGGGCGCCGCGGGCCATGGTGCGCATGCCGCTGACGAAGGTGCCGCTCACTGGATGAAGCCTGGCACGGGTGCGTGCGCGGTGCTGGATGAGGCTTTCCCGATCAACCCGTACACGTCCTTCGTCCGCGGTCACTCACGTCACCCGAGACGACCGCCCCCGCTCGGACGATCTTCCACACCGGTGCCGGCAGGCCCGCCCGCGCCGAGCTGCAGCAGCTGTCCCGCGCGGTGCCACCGGCGCTGCGGGGAGTGCGGGACCTGGCCGGCCGCCCCTTCGCCGACGCCGACGACCTCCTGGACCACCTCGCCCGCGAGGCGCAGGATGAACCCGTCCTCCTCGTCCTCGACGAGTACCCGGAACTGCTGCGCTCGGTGCCGGAGCTGTCCGGGGTGCTGCGCGCCTTCCTCGACCGGCCCGCCGGCCGCGGTGTGCGGGTCCTGCTGTGCGGGTCCGCGGTGCGCAGCACGGCGGAACTGCAGGAAGAGCGTTCGCCGCTGTTCGGGCGCTTCGGGCTGCGCCTGCAGCTGCACCCCTTTGCCCCGCACGAGGTCCCCGCCCTGCTGCCCGGCCTCACCCCCGCCGAACGAGCGCAGGTGTACGCCCTCCTCGGCGGCACGCCGCTGTACCTGTCCTGGTGGGACACCGCCGACGACCTCGCCGGGAACCTGCGGAGACTCGCGACCCGGCCCGGCGGCCTGCTGCTCACCGAGGGCGACCTGCTCCTGGCCACCGAGGTCGAGCGCGGCGACCAGCCGGCCGCCGTCCTCCAGGCCATCGCCACCGGCAGGACCAAGCACCAGGAGATCAAGGCGTGGGTCGGTGCCGAACCCAGCCGCACCCTCGAGAAGCTCATCGAGCTGCGCCTCATCGAGCGCGGCCTCGGGGAGTCGATCCTGCCCGTCCTGCTGGACGGCCTCGACGACGCCAGCGGCCCGGCGTGGGAGGTCGTGGTGCGCGACCACGTCCGCCGGCTCGCCGCCGCGGGGGAGTTCGGCGACGAGGTGGTCGCCGTCGGGCCGTGGTGGCGCGGCGACGGCATCGACGAGATCGACGTCGTGGCGCTCGCCGGCCGGCAGCGCCGGCCCGTGCTGGTCGGCGAGGTGACGTGGCGGCGCGAGGTGGACGGGGACCGGCTGGTGCGGACGCTGCGCGCCAAGGCCGCCGGGCTGGACGTCGACGTGGAGGAGCTGCGGTTCCTCATCGCCGCTCGGGGCAGCGTGCGGGTGCGGACGGAGGAGCCGGCGGTGGTCACAGCAGCGGACGTCTTCGCCTGACAAGCGTTCGCCGGCCGTGAAGCATGCATTTACTCTTAAAATGTTAGAGTAGATGCATGGAGCGAGTGGACGTCGACCGCGCCCTGGCGTCGCCTCTCGAGGACGTCGGTCGCGCTCTGAGCGCGCTCCCGGAAGACCAGTGGTTCGAGCGCAAGAGCGCCCGTGTGAGTCCGGCGAAGCTGAGCCAGGCGGTCGTCGCCTTCGCCAACGCCGAGGGCGGCACGATCGTCGTCGGTGTCCACGACGGCCGGGTCGAGGGCACCGACGCAGACCCGAGGCACCGCAGCGAGCTGCAGCAGGTCCACGTGCAGCACGTCCAGCCGCCCGCCCGCGTCCACACGCGTCTGGTGCCGTGCCGCACCGACGACGGCCGCGACGACCACCTCCTCGTCGTGGACGTCAGCCCGGGCGACGACGTGCACGCCACCACGAGGGACGACGTGTACCTCCGGCTCGGCGACGAGACGCGCCGGCTCACCTACGTGCAGCGGCGCGAGCTGTTCTTCGACCGCAGGCAGGCCGGCTTCGAGTCCGAGCTCACCCCGATCGGCCTCAACGAAACCGCTGCCGTCGACGTCGAAGCCGCGGAGGAGTACGCCACCCGCGTCGGGCACCCGCACTGGCAGGGCCTGCTCGCGGCGCGCGGGCTGGCGCGGGACGGGCGCCTCACCGTCGCCGGCCTCCTGCTCTTCGGGCGGCACCCCGGCAGCGAACTGCCCAACGCCCACGCCCGGGTCACCCGGTTCGCCGGCCGTGAGCGCGGGACGGGGGCGCGTCAGCAGGTCGTCTCGGACCGGCGGTTCGAGGGAGCCCTGCCGCGACTGCTGGCCGAGGTCTTCGACCACGTCCGGCAGGTGCAGCCCCGCCGCCGGGCGCTGGCCAGGGGCGGGCGCTTCGAGGACGTCCCGGCCGTTCCCGAGGACGCCTGGCTGGAGGCCGTCGTCAACGCCGTCGTGCACCGGTCCTACAGCCTGCAGAGCGACCACGTGCACGTGGACGTCTTCGACGACCGCATCGAGGTGGAGAGCCCCGGCCGGTTCCCCGGGCTCGCCGACCTGCGGGACCCGCTGTCCCTGCACCGCTTCGCGCGCAACCCCCGCATCGCCCGGGTGTGCGCGGACCTGGCCTTCGGGCAGGAGTTCGGCGAGGGGATCCGCCGCATGTTCGACGAGATGCGCCTCGCCGGCCTCCAGCCGCCCCTCTACCGGCAGACGGAGGGCAGCGTCCGGCTGACGCTGTCCGCCGACCTCGGTGCACAGCCCGGCGACGACCGACTGCCGGAGGAGACCCGCCTGGTCGTCACGGCGTTGCGGGAGGCGGGACGGTTGGGGACGCGCGACCTCGCCGAGGTCATGGGGCGCACGCGCCCGACCGCGATCAGGAAGCTCGCTGCTATGCGCGAGCGGGGCGTCATCCGCTGGAACGGTCAGTCCACCCGGGACCCGCACGCCTACTGGGACCTGCCGGGGTAGCGCCCTCGCGCGCACGTCGAGGGTCACGTGCGACGGAGCTCCTCGGATCAGCCGCCCGTCAGGCTCGACCGGGCCAGCGCCACCACCTCGGGTGGTTGCGCGCTGGTCCCCGCAGCCGGCGCCGTCGTCGCGGCGCCCAGCTGGACGAGGACCTCGGCCGTCAACCGGCCGGCCTCGTGGACGTCGCCGCTGCGCAGCGGCCCGTCGGTGCGTGCCCACCCCAGTTCGTGCAGGACCTCCACGGCGAGCGCGACGTCCCGCTGGGCGTGCACCGGGCGTCCCGCCGCGACCCCCAGCAGCAGGACCAGGCCGGCGACCCGCTCGTACTCGGCGGAACCGGCGGGCAGCCTGTCGGCCAGGTGCCGCAGCAGGGCGAGCGGGTCGTGGCGGACCTTCTTCGCCGCCGCCGTCAGCAGCAACCGGCCACGGTTCTTCCGGAGCAACCCGCTGCCCTGCAGCGCCGAGCGCAGCGTCACCAGCGGCACGGCGTCAGCCTCGCGGGGTTTCGCGCCGCGCCCGCGCCAGATCCGGTCGATGGTCAGCACGTCGAACGCCGCGGCGACCACGGCCGGTGGCAGGTACCCGGCCTGGATGAGGACGACGCCGTCGTCACCGACCTGATCCAGCAGCCAGCGGATCCCCGCGGTCTGCCGGGCGGCGGTCCCCTCCTGCGGGACCCCGGTGAGGTGCTGGTGCGGCATCGCCTCGCGGGCGAGGGCGACGAGGCGCTCGGCGAGGTCCGGGGAGATCCGCGGCAGGATCGCCACGAGCGCGGCGGGCAACCCGGTGGTGTCCACCCCGCCGGTGACGTCGTCGGGGAACAGCGGCCCGGTCGGCCCGGCGGCGAGCGCCTCATCGGTCTCCTGCACCGAGAAACCTTCGGGGTCGCCCAGCCCGTAGTACGCCAGGCGCTCGCGGTCGTCCTCGTCCAGGGCCCGGCCCGCCTGCTGTTCCGCACGCAGGCCCAGCAGCGACTGGTAGCCCCACGGGCCGCCGCAGTCCTCCGGTGGGCACGCCCGCCGGCCCGCCACGCAGCGCGGCCGCGGATCGTCGCGGGCGGGGGTGACGGCCTCCAGCTTGATCGTGTGGTCCCAGCCGTCGCCGAAGTCGTACGTGTACCGCAACCGGTCGCCGGGTTCGCCGAGCACCTGGTCGAGGCGCACGTCCGCCTCCGCCGTTCCGCGCTCGCCCTCGGCGACGTCGAACGCGGTGAGCAGTTGCGGTTCGAAGCGGTCGGCGGGGCCGGTCAACCGGCGGCGGAACGCGTGCAGGTGGCTGTTCGTCCAGCCCATCGCGGTCTGCAGCACGTCGTGGAAGGCGTCCAGGCGCACGTCGGACGGCACCTCGAGGCGGCGCCAGATCGGCGGGCGGACGTCGTCGAGGTCGACCCGGACCCGGTACGTCACCACCTCGGGCCGCGGTGGCAGCAGGGTGGGCTGAGGGGCGGGGAACAGCCCGGGGGACAACAGGCCCATCACCGCGGCGGCCTCGTCCGCGAGCGAGCTGTTCCGCAGGGCGTCGCGCACGGCCGGTGGCAGGTCGGCGTACGGGTCGTCGTCCGGGGGCCGTCGAGGCATGCGCCCCAGGGTAGGTGCGAGTCGGGTGACCACGACCCACCCCTACCCCACCCCGCGGTGATCAATGAAGTGGCAACTTCCTTGATCACCGCGGGGTGGGTCAGGTGGGGAACGCAGGGGCGGCGTGGTGGGCGAGGTCGTCGAGGAGTTCTTGCAGCACGGCCTCCTCGTCCACGCCGAGCCCGGTGCGTTCCACCTCGGCGGACAGTTCCGGGTCCCACGGCGTCACCGTGGGGTTCCCGCGCAGCGGCCGGCCCGCCGAGCGGACGGCGCGGCGGTAGTCGTCCACGCCGAGCCGCCACGGCTGCGCACCCAGTGCGATGACCGACGCGGCGATCGACAGCCCGCCCCGGTCGAGGTCGCCGTGGTAGCGCAGCACCGCGCCGCAGGAGAGCAGCGAGCGCACCAGGAGCACCCCGGCGGCGCTGGGCCGCCCCGCCAGGCACACCAGCGGGGGAGTCCGCACCCCGAACCGGTCCAGGGCCGCGCTGAGCACGACGGGGTTCTCGCACGCGTGCACCACCCGCCCGGTCACCGGGAACCGAGCGGGTTCCGCGGTCAGGTGCCGCAGGGTGAGGACCGTCGGCAACCCGGCGGACCGCGACGCCTCCAGCGCGTGGCCGGTGGCCGTGCCGCCGCCCGGCAGGCCGGCGACGAGCACGGTGGAGGAGACGTCGTCCAGCGCGACACCCACCGCCGCCCACACCGCGCGCCGGTCCGCGGCCGAGGCGGGGGAGGGGGAACCGGTCAGGGACGCCGCCGCGGACAGCACCAGTCCGGCCAGCGGCCCCGCGTCCAGGCCGTGCGGGTTCCGCACCGTCCGCTGGGCCAGCGAGCCCAGCGCCTCGCCCGGTGAGGGCAGGGCGGTGAGCACCGCGCGCAGGTCCGCGACGAGGCGGGCGGCATCGTCCGCGCCGTTCACCGCCCGCCGCAGCGAGGGAGCGGTGCGCGCCGCCGACCACCACCCTTCCCACCGGGGTTCACGTTCCACCAGGTCGTCCAGCGGGCGCAGCAAGTCCTCCCACGCCTCCCGCGCCGCCGCGGCGGCGTCGGCGCGCACGACCACCGGGCCGTCGAGGTGCTGCACCGCCGACGCCAGGCCCTGCGGCCAGGCGCCGCCGCGCAGGACCGCGTCGACGTCCGCCAGTCGCGCCGACAACGCACCGGAGCCCCGCGGCGCGCGGCCCAGCAGCCGCTCGAGCGCGGAACGTTCCGCGGCGGTGGGTTCGCGCAGCGACGCGGTGCCCGTCAGGGGTTTCCCGGCGCTCAGCCGCTCGCGCACCCGCCGCCGCAGCCACACCGACTCCGGGCCACCCAGCAGGGACCGCAGTCGCGCGTCGTCCGTGTCGCTCACGAGGAGCCGATCACGAGAACAGGTCGTCCTGCTCGGCGCCCGGCTGCTGCCGGGGCGGCGCCGGGGCGGTGGCCGGTGCCGCCGTCCGTGGCACCTGCTCGCGGGCGCGGCCGTCCCAGCGGAACGACGTCACGAGCACCGCGTCGACCCCTTCCTTCCGGGAGAGCTGGCAGATGCCGATGCCCGGCACCTGCGGGTAGCAGGCCCACTCGCGTTCGCTGGTCATCACCACGTCCAGGTCGAACTCGGCGAGCAGGCCGAGGTAGTCGGCGCGGGCGGTGTCGTCGACCCCGGCGAACGCCTCGTCCAGGGTGATGATGCGCGGGGCGTCCGGGTTGCCCGCGGAGCGGTAGTGCGCCGAGGCCGCCGCGAACAGCGGCACGCTGGCGGCCAGCACCCGCTCCCCGCCGGAGGCCGGGCCGGTCGCGGGGCGCCACTGGCCGTTCTGGTGCCGCTGGACGGCGAACCGGTGCCAGCGCCGGTAGTCCAGCGCGTTCGTCAGGTGCTCCAGCCACGTGCCCGCGGTGCTGTCCTGCCGCACCGCCTGGATGCGGCGCTGCAGGAACTCGCCCACGGCGGTGCGGTCCTGCGCCGACCAGGCGTCGGCGCTCTGCCGCAGCAGCCGGCGCCGTGCCTCCGCCAGGCCCGCGGGACCGTCCTCCACCGGCAGCCACTGCATCCGCAACCGCATCCCCGTGCTGGTCGGCCGCTGCTCCAGCTCGGTGTTCATCTGCAGCACGTGCTCCTCGGCGGCGCGGATGAGCGCCTGCAATTGCGCGGCGACCTCCGCGACGAGGTGGTTCTCCAGCACTTCCCGCTCACGGGCGTCCAGCAGCCGTTGTCGTTCCCCCGCGTCGGCGTCCAGGTCGGTGCGCAGCTCGTGCACGCTGGTGGCGCGGCCGGCGAAACGCACCTCCACCACGACGGCGCCCTCCGCCACGGACAGCAGGGCGGAGTTCCCGCGGCGCGCCAGGGTGTCGTTGAGCTTCTTCACCTCCGTGCTGAGGGCCGTCTGAGCGCGCTGGAACTCACCCTCGTCGAGCTCCTCGGGGATCGCGGCGTCCAGTCGGCGGGCGAACTGCACCGCCGGGCTCGCCGCCCACGGCGCGTCCCGGTCCGGTGCGTCGACCCCCGCTGCGGTGGCGGCGACGACACCGGTGGCCGTGAACCGCTGCAGGGCCGCCACGGCGGCGTCCCGGTCCGCCTCGGCCTGCGCCGACTGCCCGGTCAGCCGGGCGTGGTCGCCCTCCGCGACACCGAGGGCGCGGGTGGCGGCCGACCTCTCCGCGTCCGCCGCCCTCAGCCGCCCGGCCAGGCCGTCCAGCGCCGCGCGGACCTCCCCGAGGCGGCGCTGCAGCTCCGCGACCTCCGCTCCCGTGGTGCTGCGCAGCGCCTCCAGCCGGGCCTGCGCCGCCGCAGCGTCCTGCTCCCGGTCCCGCTGCACGGCGGCGGCCCGTTCCGCCTCGTCCGCAGCCCGCTGCGCCTCGGTGCGGGCGCGCACCAGTTCCGCGTGGGCGCGCACCGCCTCCCGCAACCGGGCCCGCAGGTCCCCGGCGCGCTCGCGGAACTCCGCGACGGCGGCCAGCACGGCTTCCACCGCGGCGCTCTCCGGCACCAGGTGCACGTCGCGGGCCTCCCCGGCGGTGCGCAGCTCCACCTCGCGTGCGGCGGCCACGGACTCCTCCAGCACCTCACCGGCCCGGGTGACGTCCTCGGCCGCCCGCCGCGCCTCCCGCTCCGCGGAGGTGCGTTCGGCGTGCGCGGCGTGCAGGGGGGCCTCGTCGGGCAGCGCGCGGCGTTCCGCGGCCAGCACGTCGCCACGCCGGTCGATCCGTGCCACCTCTGCCTGCGCGTCCGCGACCTCCACGGTGAGCGCGGCGAGCTCCGCTTCGAGGGCAGCCAGGCGCTCGCGCCGGGCGCTCTCCCGGGCGCCGCGGCCGACGAACTCTGCCCGCGGTTTGCCCCACCGGCCGGTGAGCACGCCCAGGTGGAAGGAGCCGTCCACCCCGACACCGGTCCCCGCACCGTCCGCGGAACCCCGGGAGATCCCGGTGAGGACGGCGGCCACGGCTTCGTCGCTCAGGGCCGCGGCCTGCGCGTCGGCGCGGTCCACGGCCGGCACGAGCACGCCCAGCAGGCTGTCCCCGGCCACCGCGGCGCCCGCGGTGAGCAGCACGTCGCCGTCCGGGGCGGTGCGCAGCGAGGCGTCCGGGGAGATCCAGGCGTCGAGCAGGCCGGCGGCCTCCAGGGCCGCCTCCAGCCCGGCCCGCTCGCTCTCGGGCACCTCGGGGGCGAAGTCGACGACCTGCCACAGCGGCGCTCCCGGCCGGCCGCGCCGGTCCGCGGGACGGGTGCGGGGGACGTGCGGTGCGGTGTCCTCCCCGGCCAGCAGCCGCTCTCGTTCCGTGTTCAGGTCGCGGACGCGGCCGGTGAGGTCGCGCGCGCGCAGGTCCGCCGCGGCCCGCGCCGCCGCCAGTTCCCGCGTGGTGCGCTCGTGGGCGGAGTCCGCGGCGGTCGCCAGCGGGGAACGCCCGTCGAGCGTGGCCGCCCACCACCGGGTCTCGTCCAGCACCCCGGCGGGGTCGTCGAGGGCGAGTTCCGTGGCGGCTTCCAGGGCGGTGCGGGCCGCGTCCAGGTGGGCGGCGGTGGCGGCTTCCACCGCGGCCTGCGCCTCGGTGACGCGGGCGGCGGCGCCGTCGGCGCGCGCGGCGGCCCGGTCGCGCTCGGCCTGCCTGGTCGCGACCCGTGCGCGAGCGCCCTCCAGTTCCCGCAGCAGCGCGCGCACGTGCTCGGCCTCGGTGCGCCGCCGCCGGGCCACCTCCAGCAGCGCGGCGTGGTGGCCCTCCGCGTCGGCGTCCCCGTCCGCGGGGTCGGGTGCTCCCGGGGGACGGGGCACGCCGGCGCCCGTGGCGGCGGCGCGCAGCGCCTCGTCGGCGGCCGCGAGTTCCGCGCGAGCCCTCTCACCGGTGCCCTCGCGTTCCGTGAGCTGCGCTGCGGCCGAGGCGGAACTCCTCGCGGTGTCTTCCGCGCGCCCGCGCGCGTCGGTGGCCGCGGTCGCCGCCAGCCGCGCGGAGTTCTCCGCCTCGGCGAGTTCGCTGAGGCGGGTGTCCCCGGCGAGGACGCGGTGCTCCTCGTCCAGTTCCGTGCGCCGGCGCTGCAGCTCGTGCAGGTCGCGCTCGGCCGCCGTCAGGCGCGCGTCGGCCTCCTCCCGCTCGCTCGCGGCGCGCCGCAGGTCGCGGCCGTGCCGCTCGTAGCGCGAGTGCGCGGTCAGGAGCTCCCGCGTGCGGCGCTTCGCCGCGGCGCGGGCGTAGCGGCGGTAGTGGCCCTCGAACGCAGCGGCCGCGTCGCGCGCCTCCAGCACCGCCTGCAGGTCGTGCCGGTCGTCCTCGAGGGTGCGGAACGCCTCGGCGACGTCGGCGAGCACCCCCGGGTCCACCGGGGGCAGCGCCTCCGTGAGCGCCGCGGACAGCGCCCGCTCGTCGGGGCGCTTGGTCAGCTGCGGCTGGCGCAACTGGATCAGCAGGTCCACCAGGGCGCCGTAGCGGTCCTCACCCAGCCGGAAGAACGTCTCGTCGACGTGCCGGCGGTACGCCCCGCGCGAGTCGAACACGGTGCCCGACGCGCCGAGCACGTCCACGAGGCGGTCGCGCGGCAGGGCTGTGCCGGTGCGGTCCACCAGGTGCAGGTCCTCGCCGCAGCGCGCGGTGGTGGAGAAGAACCAGTGCCGGGCGATGCCCCGGCCAGTGACGGCCTTCATCCCGCACCCCAGGGTGCGGAACTCCTCGGTCCCGTCCGCGGCGCGGCGGCCCAGCTCCAGCCAGGTGTACCCGGTGCGCTCGGTGTGCGGGTGCGCCCCGCCGAGCAGCAGGTTCCACTCCATGCGCTTGCCGCGGTCGCCGTCCGGTTCCACCCGGTGCGCGGACAGGTCCGCGTCCAGCAGGAACGGCAGCGTCAGCGCCAGCACCTTCGACTTGCCCGCACCGTTGTTGCCCCGCAGCAGCAGCCGGCCGTCGTGGAACCGGAACTCCTCGTCGTCGTAGTGGTACAGGTCCACCAGGCCCGCGCGCAGCGGCTGCCACCGCGAACGCGACGGGCGGGGCGGTGCGGGATTCACGGTTCCTCCGATGGTGCGGGGTTCGAGGACGCGCTGCTGCACAGGGCGTAGCGGTGCAGCGGCGGCAGGGCCCCCACCGCGCCCGGCACCACCCGCACCAGGCGCAGGGCGGCGAGCCGGTCCACCGCGGTCTGGACGAGGCCCACCTCGGCGCCGGGATCCGCCGAACCCTTGCGCCAGTTCGCGGTGTTCTCCCGCGCCAGGCGGTGCACGTGCCGGCGCAGCTCCTCCAGCGGTACCGGCGCGGGAGCGCGCTCGGTGAGTAGTTCCGCCACCAGCAGGGCGACGTGCCCGTCGGTGCCGTCCTCGGGCATGCGTAGGTCGGTGAGCTCGTCCGCCGGGTCGACCATCGCGATGCCCTCCGCGCGCACCTCCGCCACCAGCCCTGCGAACTCCTCGACGCGCCGGCACAGCGCCGCGCGCTGACTGCTCAGGTACGCGGTCTCCTCGGCGTCGAGGTCGGCGTGCAGCAGCACCGGGTCGTCCAGCAACCGGCGGGTCAGGCGGTGCCGCACCGCGCGGGTGCGGGCCTCCTCCGTCAGCGGGGGCGGCGCGTCGGTCAGCGCCTCCAGCCGTGCACCGGTGTCGGTGGCGTCGACGGTGGACGGCCCGCGCTCGGCGGCGAGCAGGCTCGCCAGGACGCGCCGGTCCACGTCGTACAGCACGTCCCCGGTGGCGCGCACGAACGTCTCCTCGTCGCCGCTGACGCGCGCGACCACGCCCAGCCCCAGCAGGGTCCGCGCGACGGCCGCCAGGTCGCGGCGCTCCTCGGCCGTCTGCAGGGAGAACTCCACCCCCGCCTCGACGAGCGCGGGGTCCGCGGCCAGCAGCAGCACCTCGTCCGCCAGCACCCCCAGGGTCACCTGCGCCTCCGAGCGGGACAGCACCGCCAGCGCCAGGCACAGCAGCACGTACCGGCGCCGCGAGAACGGCCGCTTCTGCGCGTCCAGCAACGGGCGGGTGCCGTCGCCGGGATCGGCGGGCACCTTCTCCAGGCGCGCCAGTTCCGGGCCCACGATCAGCCGCCAGCCGGTGTTCACGTCGAACCACTCCCGCAGGGCGTCGGCGTGCCGGCGCACCAGGGGGAACTCGTCCGCCGCCGGACCCAGCAGGGGTCGGCGCAGCAGGGCGCGGGCCGCGCGGCGCTGCTCGTGGAGCCGTTCCGCCTCCAGGCGCTCCAGCAGCGCCCCGCTCACGCGGGCACCGTCCCGGTGGCCGGTTCCGGTGCCGCCTCGGCGATCTCGACGAGACCGTCGGGCAGGTGCAGCGTGCCGTGCTCGGTGCCCACCGCGACGACCTGCGCGCCCGGCAGCACCGTCAGCCGCACCCGCAGCGACCCGTCCGCCGACGTCACCTCGCTCACCGTGCCCTCCTCGCCGGGACGGCGGGCGGCGACCGCCCGGCCCAGCAGGTCCAGGAACACCGGGAACGCCGCGCCGGACAGCTCGGGAAGTTCCGACAGGCGGCGCTCGCCGGACGTCAGCAGTTCCGAGCGCGCCGCCAGCAGCTGCTCGTGCTCGGCGGCGACGAGCTGCTGCAGGTGCCGGCGCTGCACCGAGCGGTCCTCCACGCGGGCGGGGCGGCCACGGCGCTCGTGGTGGCCGGTGCGGCGGAACTGCGGGCTGATGCGCAGCGGTTCGGCCTGCGCCCACGGCAGGACGGTGCGCGGCGGGTCCGCCTCCCGCGCGGTGAGCGTCTCACCGTCGATGCTCAGGTGCCGGGCGGGCGTCAGCGCGAAGGCGCTGCGCCACAACCGGTGCCGTGCCTCGTCGTCGGGGGCCTGCGCGAACCACAGCGCCAGGTGGCGGAAGTCCGCCGAACGGTCTGAACGGCCCGAGCGGCGCTCGTTGAGGGCCGTGACCGCGCGCAGCAGCTGCGGCACCGCCGAACGGGCCCGCCCGCGCAGCAGGTCCTTCTGGCTGGGTGTCTCGCGCGAACCCACGAACCAGCCGTGCAACCCCCGCCAGCGCCGGTGCCACACCTCGTGCACCCGGGCCACCTCCCGGGTGCGCTGCGCCTCGGCGTCGACTCCTTCGCCCGGCGCCAGGTCCGCGGCCTCGCGCGCCGCCACCGCGTCCAGCAGGTCCCGCACCCCGGCGCCCTCCGCCGTGATGATGAGGCCGCTGATCTCCGAGCCCGTGGTGACCAGGTCCGAGACGAAGCGTTCCAGGTACTCGATCAGCCGGTCCTTGTACGCGACGAACGCCTCCGTGTCGGCGTCCTGCAGGTCGATGGACCGCTGCATCGACGCCAGGAACGCCGAGGCGTTCTCCGCCAGCGACTCCAGCCGCTGCGTCAGCGCCGCCAGCAGGTGCGCGGCGCGCGCCACGTCGGCGGCGTCCTCGCGCAGCAGGGCGACGAGGGCGCGCAGGTGCTCGGCGATGTCCACCAGCGCGACCGCCTGCAGCGCCCCGCGCCGGCCCAGCGCCTCCTCGTACACCACCAGCGCCCGCTCGGCGGCCTGCCCGGCGGGGGTGAGCTGGTAGAGGTAGCGGGCGCGGTGGAAGTCCTCCACGCTGGTGACCCGCCCGGTGTCCGGGTCGGCGCGCAGGTTCCCCCAGCCGACCAGCTGGGTCAGGGCGTTCTCCACCGCCTCCGGCCCGGGGCTGCTCCCGGTGCGGTCCAGCTCGGTGTGCACGTCCTCCGGGCGCAGGTGGAGGGCGTAGCGCTCGCGGGCCTCGGTGAAGACGCCGAGCACGGCGCGGTAGGTGGGGGCGTTCTCGGTGGCCAGGTGCGCGAAGGGGCGCGCTTCACTGCTCATCCAGCGCCTTCCGGTTGCAGACCTGCCGAGGACCTTACGGGAACGGGCGTTGGAGGCTGCGGGTGACGTCGGCTGGTTGCTCTCCGCCGAGCATTATGGCGCTATTATTACGCCACTTACGTCGAGCTGGTTCGGGTGTCTTGAGGAAAGAGACATAGAGACATGGCGTTGCACCGCACTCCCGCTCTGGACCTCGACGACCTCGAGGTCCTCGACCAGGTCCACGCACTGCGGTCCGAGCTGCAGCACAGCCTCGCGGCGCCCCGGCGCTGGCACGGCATGCTGCGCCGCACCATGCTGGCGCGCGCCATCCGCGGCTCCAACAGCATCGAGGGCTACGTCGTCACGGTGGACGACGCGGTCGCTGCGGTCGACGAGGAGGAGCCCCTGAACGCCGATGCCCGCGTGTGGGCGGAGATCACCGGGTACCGCTCCGCGATGAGCTACGTCCTGCAGGCCGCTCGGGACCCCCAGTTCCGCTACGAGTCCGGCTCGCTGCGCGGTGTCCACTTCATGCTGCTGTCCCACGACCTCGGCAAGAGCCCTGGGCACTACCGCCAGGGGCCGATCTTCGTCCACGACGACACGGCCGGGCGCAACGTGTACGAGGGGCCACCGACCGAGGAGGTGCCCCGCCTCGTCGACGAGCTGATGGTGGTCCTCAACGACCCGGGTCGGGACGACGTGCTGGTCCGCGCAGCGATGGCGCACCTCAACCTGGTGATGATCCACCCCTTCCGCGACGGGAACGGGCGCATGGCCCGTGCCCTGCAGACACTCGTACTGGCTCGGGAGTCCATCGTCGAGCCTCCCTTCGCGAGCATCGAGGAGTGGCTCGGCCGCAACACCGAGAGCTACTACGCGATCCTCGCACTGACCGGCGCGGGAGCGTGGAACCCCGAGCGCAGTGCCCACCTCTGGGTGAAGTTCAACCTGCGCGCCCACCACATGCAGGCGCAGACGGTGAAGCGGCGCGCAGCCCTCGCCGCGCGCACGTGGGACGCAGCGCAGGAACTCGTGAGTGCCGCCGGTCTGCCGGAGCGGACGACGAACGCGCTCTTCGACGCCGCGAGCGGCTTCCGGGTGCGGCGACCCGGCTACGCCAAGCTCGCAGACGTGGAGAACCGAACCGCCACTCGTGATCTGCAGCAACTGGTCGATGCAGAGCTGCTCGTCGCCCGTGGGAAGACGAAGGGGCGCTACTACCTGGCCGGCCCGGCTGTCCAGCAACTGGTCGCCGAGGTGCGCGGGCAGACCGGGCCGCTGGACGATCCCTACCCGGACCTGGAGCGAGAGGTGCGGGTGCGGCTGGACCGGCTGAACCGAGGTGAGGACGTGCCCCGTCAGCTCGACGCGACCACCCGGGCCCCCCAGGGGTGAGGAGGTGCGCCCTCGTTCCAGCACCTGGTGCGGAGACACCGTCACCGCTGCTGCGGCACAGCGAGCCCCAGCACGAGTCCGCCGGCGACCACGACCACCCCGCTCCACACGAGGGCTCCGGGCACCGGCCCACCCAGCAACACCCCGCCGCCCGCGGCCGCCACCGGCGCCACCCCGGTGAGCAACCCGGCCCGGGCCGCGCCGAGGCGCCGCACGGCGGAGTACCAGAGCACGAACGCCACGGCGGTCACCCCGACGGCGAGGTGCGCGACGGCGAGCAGGTCCGCGGCCGTGAGGGCGAGCACGGCGGACGGGCCGTCGACGAGCACGGCGAGCGCGCCGAAGCCGAGCGCCGCCAGCCACGTCGCGTGCACCGACACGCCCCACGCGCCGTGCCGGGCGAGCACCGGCACGGCGAGGAGGGTGAAACCCGCCTCGCACGCCAGGACGAGCAGCGCCCACGCCAGCCCGGTGGCGTCGCTGCGGCCGAACCCCTGCACGAGCACCGCCCCACCGGTGACGACCGCGGCCGCCGCCACGGCGCGGGTTCCCGGCCGCCGCCGTTCCAGCAGCGGCCCGATCAGCGCCAGCAGCAGCGGGACCCCGGCCACGGCGACGCCGAGCACCACGGGTTCGGCGTGCGCGGCGCCGCGCACCAGCGCCACGTTGAACACCACCAGCCCGACCGCGCAGACCCCCACCAGCCAGGCCCACTCCGTCCTGTGCGGGCGGTGCAGGCGCTGCCCGCTCGCGCGGGCGGCGGCGAGCAGCAGCAGGGACGCGGCCGCGTACCGCAGGGCCTGGACCGTCCACAGCGGTGCGTCCACCAGGGCGCCGGACACGGCGGCGCTGCTGCCGACCAGGGCCATCGCGGCCGTGCCGGTGAGCACCGCGGGCCACCGCGGACCGGGTGCGGGGGGAGTTCTGCGGGCGAGGCGCGGGAGGGGGGTGGGGGCGGGCACGAGTGGCATGCTGACCGCGCGATGGACCGCTCGACAGGTCCGATAGCGACCGGGTCGAGTGGACCGGTGCTCGAGGAGGCCGACGACAGGAGCGCGGGTGGACGGGACGGGTGCCGACTTCCTGTCGCTGGACGTCCGCTCCGTGCCGCGCGGGCGGATCACCGAGGAACTGGTGCGGCGGGTGCGGGAGGCGGTGGCCGAGGGGCGTCTCGCGCCGGGTGACGCGCTGCCGTCCAGTCGGGTGCTCGCGGGCGACCTGGGCGTCTCGCGCGGCGTGGTCGTGGAGGTGTACCGGCGCCTGGCCGACGAGGGGCTCGTCGCCGCCCGCACCGGGTCGGCGACGCGGGTGCTGCCGGGAGCGGACCCCACCCCGCCGAGGGCTCCCGCGCGCCCCGCCGAACCCGGACCACTGCCACCGCCCCCGACGGGTGTGGAGTTCGACCTCGCTCCGGGCGTGCCCGACGTGGCGGCGTTCCCGCGCGCGGCGTGGCTGCGCGCCGAGCGGGCCGTGCTGCGCGAGGCCACCGGCGCCGACCTCGGCTACGGCGACCCGCGCGGCCACCCCCGGTTGCGCCGTGAACTCGCCGGCTGGCTCGCCCGCACCCGCGGGATGCGCGTCGGCGCCGACGACGTCCTCGTGGTCGCCGGCGTCGCGCAGTCCCTCGCGCTGCTCGCGCAGGTCCTGCGCGTCCGGGGGACGAACCGGATCGGTGTGGAGGACCCCGGGGCGCGCGGCGCCCGCGAAACCCTGGCGCACTGGGGTCTGGAACTCGAACCCGTCCCGGTGGACGGGCACGGCGCGCGCATCGACGCGCTCGCGCGCAGCGGGGTGGAGGCGGTGCTGCTCACGCCCGCGCACCAGTTCCCCACCGGGGTGGTGCTCGCGCCGCAGCGCCGCCGCGAACTGCTGGAGTGGGCGCGCGCCGGGAACCTCGTCGTCGAGGACGACTACGACGCCGAGCACCGCTACGACCGGGCGCCCGTGCCGGCGCTGGACGCCTCCGCCCCCGAGCACGTCGCCTGCACCGGCAGCACCTCGAAGACCCTGGTGCCCGGTGCGCGCATCGGCTGGCTCGTCGCACCGCGCCGCTTGCGGGCGGACCTGGTGGCGGCCAAGCACGCCGCCGACCTCGGGAACCCCGCCCTGCCGCAACTCGTCCTCGCCGAGCTCATCGCCGCCGGCGACCTGGAACGCCACGTGCGGCGGGTCCGCACCCGCCAGCGCACCCGCCGGGACGCGCTGCTGGCGGCGCTGCACCGCCACCTGCCCGCCGCGCGGGTCGAGGGGGTCGCGGCCGGGTTGCACCTGCTCGTGACGCTGCCGCACCGGGAACCCGGCAGCGACGTGGAGATCGCCGCGCGCGCCGCCGGGGTGGGGGTCCTCGTGCACCCGCTGTCGTGGCACCGGGTGCGGCCGGGACCGCCCGGGTTGCTGCTGGGGTACGCGGCGAGCACGCCCGATGCTCTGGTGGAGGCGGTGCGCCGGATCGCGCCCCTGGTGCCCACCGGTCCTTGAGGGACCGGCGCGGAACGGGTCAGCGCGCCCGGGCCCACTCCTGCAGCGCGTCGGGTTCCAGCGGCCGGGAGAAGAAGTACCCTTGCACGAAGTCGCAGCCCATCTCCACGAGGGCGTCGAGCTGCTCGCGCGTCTCCACGCCCTCGGCGACCGCGCGCACCCCCACCGCGTGGGCGAGCTGCACGCACGTGCGCACGATCGCGGTGTCGCCGTCGTTCACGCCGAGGCCCGTCACGAACGAGCGGTCGATCTTCAGCTCGTCGACGGGGAAGCGCTGCAGGTACGTCAGGCTCGCGTACCCGGTGCCGAAGTCGTCCACGGCGATGCCGACGCCGAGCGCCTTCAGCGCCGCCAGCGTCGCCACCGCCGCGTCCGGGTCGGTCACCAGCGCCGTCTCGGTGACCTCCAGGACCAGCAGGTCCGCCGCCAGGCCGTGGCGGGTCAGCACCGCCGTCACCGCGTCCACCAGGCCCGGGTCGGTCAGCTGGCGGGTGGACAGGTTCACCGCCACCTCGACCGTCGCGTGCCGCGGGTCGCGGGCCCAGGCAGCGGCCTGGGCGACAGCGGCGTCGAGCACCCACGCGCCGAGCTCGCGCACCAGGCCGGACTGCTCGGCCAGGTCGATGAACGCCGCCGGCGGCAGCAGCCCGCGCCCGGGGTGCTGCCAGCGCACCAGCGCCTCGACGCCCGTCGCGGCGCCGTCGCGCAGGCCGACGCGCGGCTGGTAGTGCAGGCGCAGTTCACCGCCGGCGATGCCGCGGCGCAGTTCCCCCAGCAGGCGCAGGCGGTCGACCGCCTCGTCGGTGCGGTGCGGGTCGTGCACCTCGACGCGGTTGCGGCCGCGGGCCTTGGCGCGGTGCATCGCCACGCCGGCGTCGTGCAGCAGCCGGTCCGCGGAGTCGCTGCTCGGCGTCGCCACGGCGGTGCCGATGCTCGCGGAGGCGACGATCTCCAGGCCGTCGATGAGCACCGGGACCGTCAGGGCCTGAAGGATCCGCTCGGCCAGGCCGTGGCACCGCTGCGCGTCCCCGCAGTCGTCGACGACCGCGAATTCGTCGGCGGACAACCGGGCGACCGTGGCGCCCTCGCGCACCGCCGCGCGCAACCGGCCGGCCACCGTCAGCAGGAGCTCGTCGCCGGCGGCGGTCCCCAGGCTCTCGTTGACGACGTTGAAGTGGTCCAGGTCCACGACCAGCACGGCCGGGCGCGCCCCGGGCTCGGTGAGCGCGGCCTCCAGGCGCGCGGACAGCCCCGCCCGGTTCGACAACCCGGTCAGGGGGTCCTCCAGCGCACGCTGGCGCGCGTCGGCCTCCACGGCGGCTCGGCGGTTCTCGGACTCCTCGGCGCGGTGCAGCGCGGCGACGAGCGCCTTCTCGTGGGCGCGGCGTTCGGGAGCGCTGAACACGATGATCCGCACCTCGGCGTCCGCGCCGGCGCGCGCGGGCACGCGGGTGGCGGTGATCAGCGCCGGGCGGCGCACGCGGTCGGCGGCGGTGATCTCGACGACCACCTCGCTGACGCTGCCGGTCGTGCCGAGCCGCGGAGCGCAGTGCGCCGACCACAGGATCCGGTCGCCCACCGGCAGCAGGCGCCCGAACGCCGAGCCCAGCAGGTCCTCGCGCCGGTACCCGGACCAGGCCAGGAACGTGGTGTTGACGCGGGTGATCCGCCCGTCGTCGCTCGTCGTCAGGTACCCGCAGGGGGCGTCGTCGAACAGTTCCGTGAAATCGCCGGCGCTCTCCGGTGGTGCGGCGGCGGGGGCGGCGGCCGTCACGTCCACGAGGGCAGGTGCGCGAGGATCGCCGCCGCCGTCTCGGCGGGCTCGCTGACGTGGGGGCAGTGCCCGGACGCCCGCAGCGTCACCAACGTGGGGCGCTGCAGCCGGGCCACGACCTCCCGGACCGCGGAGTCGGGGGCGAGGGCGTCGTCGCGGCACTGCAGCACGACGGTCGGCGCGCCCACGCGGGTCAGCAGCTCGCGGGAGTCGGTGTGGAACGTGGCCCGCGCGAAGTCGCGAGCGGTGGACGGGTCGAGCTGGCGGAACGAGCCGGTGAACTCCTCGCCGAGTTCCGGGCGGTCCGGGTTCCCCATGATCATGGGGGCGACGGCCGCGGTCCACGACAGGTAGTTGTGGTCCAGCGACGCCAGCAGCTCCTCGACGTCCTCGGGCGAGAACCCCCCGTCGTAGCCGGTGGCGGGGTCGTCGACGTAGCGCGCCGACGGGGCGATCATCACGAGCCGATCGAAGCGCTCCGGTGCGCGGACCGCGGCGCGCGCGGCGATCATCGAGCTGACGCTGTGGGCGACCACCACGACGTCGCGCAGGTCCAGCTCCTCGCAGACCTCCACGAGGTCCTCCGCGTACCCGTCGAGGCTGCGGTACTTCTCGCGCTCGTAGGCGGCCGGGTCGAAGCGGCCGGCGCCCGCCTGGTCCAGCAGCACGACGCGGTGCCCGGCGAGGAAGGCGGGCAGCAGCCGCTGCCACGTGCCCTGGTCCGACCCGAAACCGTGCAGGAACAGCACCACCGGGCCGTCCGGGCGGCCGTGCACGGTCACGTTGTTGCGCGCGCTCGCGCTGCCCGGGCCTGCGGGAGCGGGGACGGTGCTCACACCGGTTCCTTCCACGGGGGACGTCTGGTGCGGGGGTCGGACCAGTCCACGTGGTGTCGGCAGGCACCTACCGGGGCTTGAGCCCGGCCTCCGGCGCGGTCCCGGTGCGTCCCGCAGGGCCCCGCGCGCGGGAAGCAGCGGGGCGCCGCGAGCGTTGGAACGGGTGAGGCCCCGAGCAGTGGGCCCCACCCCCTCGAACCCCGCCAGGAGGCCACGGTGAAGGGTGATCGCGTGGAGATCGTCGTCGAAGCCGGCGGCGACACCCGCACGTACGACGTCGAGGCGACCCGCGCGGGCCGCCGCGTGGAGGTCGCGCACGGGCGCGGCCTCGTCGAGGTGACGGAGGTGACCCGCGGCGGGACCGCCGTGCGCACGGCGCGGTTCATGGCCGCGCGCGTCATCGCGCTCGTGGAGCACCCCGCACCGCGGCACACCGCCGAGGACGACGACGAGACGGTGACGCCGCTGCGGGTCACCGCCTGACCGCGACCCTCCGGGGCCCGCGCGGCCCCCACCGGCCGCGGGGGCGTCGTCGCTCGCGGGCGCCGGTGGTCGCGGTGGTCGTCGTCCTGGCGGCCGTCGCGGCCCACGCCCTGGCGACGCCGGAGCCCCGGGCCCGGCGGGTCGGGTGCGGCGAGACGATCACCGCCGACGTCCGCCTCGCCGCCGACCTGCGGTGCCCCGGGCCCAGCGGGCTGGTCGTGGCCGCCGACGGCGTCGAGGTCGACCTCGACGGTCACGAGATCACCGGCCCCGGTCTCGTGGCGGGCCGTTCCGCCGCCTCCCACGGGATCTCCGTCGCCGCCCGCGACGTCACGGTCCGCGGCGGTCGCATCGCCGGCTGGGACGTCGGCGTCCGGGTGGGGTGGGGCAGGTCCCCGCGCAGCGCAGCGCTGGCGGACGTGCTGCTGGAGTCGGACGGGGTGGGTGCCGTCGTCCCCGACGGGAGTTCCCTGTTCCTCACCACCTCCCTGCTGCGCGGCAACAACACGGGCGTCACCGCGCAGGGCCAGCTGGCCGTCCACCGCTCCAGGGTCGAGGAGAACTTCACGGGCGTGGCCGTGCAGTCCGGAGAACCCGGAGGGCCGTTCACCTTGCGGGACAGCGTCGTGCAGCGCAACAACATCGGGGTGATGTGCCACCGCCCGGGTTTCCTCGTCGAGCGCAGCACGTTCGCCCAGAACGACACCGCGCTCCTCGCGAGCGGTTGCCGGCCGTCGGTGGTGCGGGGCTCCGCGTTCGACCGCAACGGCGAACACCTCTGGCTCGACGCGCCCGACGCCCTCGTCGTCGTCTGCACGTCGTTCACCCGGCGCGGTGGTCCGGAAGAGGTCCCGGTGCGGCCCTGCGCGGCGCGGTCCGGGGGGCCGGGGGGAGTCGGCGGGGGGTGAGGGGCGAGGCGGACGCCGTCGTCAGGGCACCTCTTGGCTATCGCTATAGTGATAGAGCTATCGGAATAGCGATAGGAGAATCGTGGACCTCGCCAACCCGCTGCGCACCATCGCACCGACGGTGGACGCCGACGTCCTGCTCGTCCTGAGCCGTTCCCACCGGCCGCTCAACGGCGCGGCGATCGCCCGACTCGCCGGTCGCTCCTACGCGCGCACCCGGTCGTGCCTGCACCGCCTCGTGGAGCACGGTCTGCTGCTGGCCGAGGACAGCGGACCGGCCGTCCTGTACCGCTTGAACCGCCACCACGTGCTCGCCGGTGCGGTGCTCCAGATCACCGTCGCCGGCGACGCCGTGGAGGAGTGGCTCTCCCGGCGCCTCGCCCAGTGGTCACCGGCGCCCCGTGCAGCCGTGGTCTTCGGCTCGTGGGCGCGCGGCGAAGCCGGCCCCGGCAGCGACGTCGATCTGCTGCTCGTGCGCGATGACGACGTCGACCCCGACGGGCCGTGGGGTGAGCAGGTGCACCGCACAGCAGGGGACCTGGAAGCGTTCACGGGCAACGCGGTCCAGTTCGTGCAGTTGACCGACCGCCAGCTCGCCGAGGCGGTCGACCAGGAACAGCCGCTCATCACCGGGCTCCGCGCGGACGGGCGTGTTCTCCTCGGTCCTGCCCTGCAGGCGCTCCTCCACGCGGGGACGCGGTCGTGAGCGCCCGGAGCACCCGTACCGGTGCGTGCACCGCAGCGGACGCCCGCACGCGACGTCGGCAGGCCGAGCTCTACCTGGAGGCGGCGGTCCTCGTGCAGTCCGAGGACCTGGCGGAGGCGGCGACCGTGGCCACGGGGAACGCGGTGCTCGCCGCCATCGCCGCCGCGGACGCCATCTGCTGCGCGCTCGCGGGCGTCCGATCGCGTGGGCAGGACCATCGGCAGGCCATCGGCCTGCTCCAGGAGGTCACGGGAGACGCGGCTCTCGCGAGAGCGCTGCGCGAGGTGTTGGACTTGAAGGACGCCGGCCACTACGGGCTGAGCAACGTCTCACAGTCGAACTGCACTGCCGCGCTGCGGCGCGCGCAGGCGCTCGTCGACGCAGCGAGCACCCGGGTGCGCTGATCCCTGCGGTGGCCGAGGGAGTCGGACTCCCCCGACCACCGCAGGGAGGAGCGGGTCAGCGCGTGGCGGTGGTGAAGCGCTCCAGCCGGAACGGCTCCAGCAGCGCCACGCGCTCGCCCAGCACCTCGCGGGCGGTGAACTCCCCGAGCACCAGCCCGAGGGTCGCGCCGCTGTGGGTGAACAGCACGTGCAACCCGGGCACCTCGCGCAGCTCACCGGCGACGGGCTCGCCGTCGCCGGGGACCGGCTTGGGCCCCACACCCCGGCGCACCGCCTCCAGACGGGGGTTGCCGGCCAGGACCTTCGACGCCTCGTCCAGCAACCCGGCGACCGTGGAGCCGCGCACCTCGAACTCGCCGTCGCCGCGCACCACGACCTCCTGCTCCGACCAGCCGGAGTCCAGCACGAACGTGCCGTGCGGGGTGGGGCGGATCGCCACCCGCGGGGTGTTCAGGACCGCGCGCAGCGGGTGGTCGATCCGCTGGGTCTCCAGCAGGAGCGAGACGGGGGAGGACTCCGGCAGGTGCACCCCCAGTTCGGCGAGGTCCCGCGGCACCCACGGACCCGTCGCCCACACCACGGCATCCGCGTCGAAAGTGGCGCCGGAGGCTGTCTCGACACCCGTGGCACGGCCGCCCGCGACGACGGGCTTCGCGCGGCCGACGCCGGTGTGCACCTCGCCACCCGCGGTGCGCAGCTGCTCCAGCAGCGCCTCCACGAGCAGCGGCAGGTCCACCCACCCCTCGCCCGGGTTGAACACCGCGCCCTCCTCAGCGACCCCGGTGACGTCCACGCCCGGTGCCCAGGCCGCGACCTCGTCCCGGGAGAGCCACACCGAGTCGTAGCCGATCGAAAGCTCGTGCGCGTGGCGCTCGCGGTGGCTCTCGCCCGGCGCGGCCCACGTCAGGCCGCCGTCGAAGCGGACCCGGTCGCTCAGGCCCGTGCGGGCGGCGAACGTGCGGTAGCGGTCGATGGCGACGGTGCGCAGCCGGTGGTACGCGTCGCTGCGGGCGCCGGCGGAGTTCAGCCAGGACAGCGAGCGGCCGCTGGCGCCGGAGGCGATCGCCGCCTCGGTCACCAGGTCGACGCGGACGCCGGAACGGGCCAGGTGGGCGGCCGTCGAGACGCCCAGGACGCCGCCGCCGACGACGACCACGCGCGGGGCCCCGGAGCGGGCGGGACGAGCGGGGAACGCGGTACCGGTCTCGTGCATCACGGTCCCATCCTCCTCGACCACCCCCCGCAAGCCCCACCTCCCGCGGTGATCTTGCGAGGGTGAAGGCTCAACCGTGCAAGATCACCGCGGGAGGGGCGGGGTGGGGTGAGGGAGGTGGGGAGGGAGCCGGGGGGTCAGGCGCCGGTGGTGGGGGTGTGCAGGACCCCGTCGACGCGGCGGGGGATGCCGGTGAACCCCTCGGTCAGCTCGGCCGGCAGGACCTCGTCGGGTGCGCCCTGCCACGTCACCGGGCGCAGGAACCGGCGGATCGCGCTGGTGCCCACCGAGGTGTGCTGGGAGTTCGTCGAGGGCCAGGGGCCGCCGTGGTGCTGAGCCCACGACACGGCCACCCCGGTGGGGTAGGCGTCGAACAGGATGCGCCCGGCGTGGTCGCGCAGCGCCCGCGCCACCGTGGCCGGCAGCTCCGTCTCCCCCTGCCCGCGCTGCACCGTCGCCGTCAGCGAGGACGGCACGCCCTCCAGCGCCGCGAGCAGCTGCTCCTCGCCGTCGTAGCGCACCACGGTGCTCACCGGGCCAAAGCACTCCTCCGTCACCCCGTGCGGGAGGTCCGCCGCGTCCGCCGACAGCAGCAGCGGCACCCCGGTGAAACCCACCGCGCCCTCCGGCTGGGCGCCGCGGGCGATCTCCTCCACGCCCGGCAGCTGCGCCAGCTCGGCGCTGGTGCTCCCGTAGGTGTTCGCGATGCCCTCGTTGAGGAGGACCTGGGCGGGGGCCTGGGCCACGGCGGTGGTCATGGCGCCGACCACGGCGTCGCCGTCCTGGCCCGCGGGGACGAACACCAGACCGGGCTTGGTGCAGAACTGCCCCGCGCCCAGGGTGAACGAGGCGACGGTCTGCTCGCCGATCTGCTGACCGCGCTCGGCGGCCGCGGCCGGCGTCACCACGACGGGGTTCAGGCTGCTCAGCTCCCCGAAGAAGGGGATGGGGTCGGCGCGGTTCTCGATGATCTCCAGCAGCGCCTTGCCGCCGCGCACGGACCCGGTGAACCCGACGGCCCGCACCGCCGGGTGCGCGACGAGGTCCGCTCCCGCCTGCTGGCCGTGCACGATCGCCAGGGTTCCCTCGGGGGCGCCGAACTCCCGCGCCGCCGCGACCAGGACGTCGAAGACGAGCTGCGAGGTGGCCGGGTGCGAGCCGTGGGCCTTGACGATCACGGGGCAGCCCGCGGCCAGCGCCGAGGCGGTGTCGCCGCCGGGCACGGAGAAGGCCAGCGGGAAGTTGCTGGCGCCGAACACCGCGACCGGCCCGATCGGCAGGAGCATCCGCCGCAGGTCCGGGCGCGGGCCCATCGGGGTGTCCCCGGCGTGGTCGATCGTGGCCTCCAGGTAGGAGCCCTCGCGCAGCACCTCGCCGAACAGGCGCAGCTGGTACGCGGTGCGGGTCAGCTCACCGTTCAGCCGCCCCGCCCCCAGCGCGGTCTCCCGGTCGGCGATCGCCACGACGTCCTCCCGGCGCGCCTCCAGCGCGTCGGCCAGGGCCTCCAGCAGGGCGGCGCGGCGCTCGCGGCCGAGGTCCTCCAGGGCGGGCGCGGCGGCCAGGGCCGCCTCGCACAGGGCCGCGACCTCCTGCGGGCTCGTCTCGGCGGCGACCACCTCCACGGCCTGGCCGGTGCGGGGGTCGGTGCTGACGACGTCGGTCACGGGGTTCCTCCTGAAGTGTTCGGGGTGGTCAGCGCTGCAGCGCGGGCCGCTTCGGGTCGAACGTCCAGCCGGGCACGATCGTTCTCATCGCCACGGCGTCGTCGCGGGCCCCCAGGCCGTGCTCGACGTACAGCTCGTGGGCGGCCTTCAGCGCGTCGCGGTCCAGCTCGACGCCCAGGCCGGGCCGGCGGGGCACCTCGATGGCCCCGTCCTCGATGCGCAGCGGCTCGGTGGTCAGGCCCTGCCCGTCCTGCCAGATCCAGTGGGTGTCCAGGGCGGTGATCGACCCGGGTGCGGCGGCGCCGACGTGGGTGAACATCGCCAGGGAGACGTCGAAGTGGTTGTTGGAGTGCGAGCCCCACGTCAGGCCGAAGTCGTCGCACAGCTGCGCCACCCGCACCGAGCCGCGCATCGTCCAGAAGTGCGGGTCGGCCAGCGGGATGTCCACGGCGTTGGAGCGCACGGCGTGCGCCATCTGCCGCCAGTCGGTGGCGATCATGTTCGTGGCGGTCATCAGCCCGGTGCGGCGGCGGAACTCCGCCATCGTCTCGCGACCGGAGAAACCGCCCTCGGCGCCGCAGGGGTCCTCGGCGTAGGCGAGGACGTCGGTGAGTTCACGGCCCAGGGCGACGGCCTCGTCCAGCAGCCAGGCGCCGTTGGGGTCCAGCGTGATGCGCGCCTCGGGGAAGCGGGCCGCCAGGGCGCGCACGGCCTCGGCCTCCTGCTCGCCGGGGAACACCCCGCCCTTGAGCTTGAAGTCGCTGAAGCCGTAGCGCTGCTGCGCGGCCTCGGCGAGGGCGACGACGGCCTCGGGGGTCAGGGCCGGCCGGCGGCGCAGCATTTCCCAGTCGTCGGCGGGGTCGGGTTCGGTGACGTACGGCAGGCCGGTGGCCTCCGCGTCGGCGACGTAGAACAGGTAGCCGAGCATCGGCACGGCATCGCGCTGCTGCCCCTCGCCGAGGAGCTCCGCGACGGGGACGCCGAGGTGCTGCCCGAGCAGGTCCAGCAGCGCGGACTCCAGCGCGGTGACGGCGTGCACGGTGGTGCGCAGGTCGAACGTCTGCAGGCCGCGGCCGGTGCTGTCGCGGTAGGCGAACTCGCGCTGCACCCGCGCCAGCAGTCGGGCGTACTGCGCGATCGGCTGCCCTACGAGCAGTTCCCCGGCCTCGGTGATGGTGCGGCGGATGGCCTCCCCGCCGGGCACCTCCCCCAGGCCGGTGGCGCCGGAGCTGTCGGTGAGGATGGCGATGTTGCGGGTGAAGTACGGGGCGTGGGCGCCGGACAGGTTCAGCAGCGCGCTGTCGTGCCCGGCCACCGGGACCACCTCGACGGCGGTGACGGTGGGGGTGCGGGTGGGGAGCGCGGTCCCGGTCGTCACCGCTGCTGCACCTTCTCCACCAGGGCGGTCAGCTCGGCCAGTTCCGAGGGGCGCAGGTCGGTCAGCGGTGGGCGCACCCGGCCGCCGTCGCGGCCCACGGCGGTCAGGCCCGCCTTGACGATGGAGACGGCGTAGCCCTTCTGCCGGTCGCGGATGTCCAGGTAGGGGATCACGAAGTCGTTGAGCATCCGGTACACCTCGACCCGGTCCTGGGCGCGCACGGCGGCGAAGAACTCCAGCGCGAACTCGGGCACGAAGTTGTACATCGCCGAGGAGTAGGTGGTCACGCCCAGCTGCAGCAGCGGCAGCGCGAACGTCTCGGCGGTGGGCAGGCCGCCCACGTACAGCAGGCGGTCGCCCAGGCGGGCGTAGGTGCGCGTCATCCGCTCGATGTTGCCGACGCCGTCCTTCAGGCCGATCAGGTTCGGGTTGCGGTCGACGGCCTGCTCGACGGTGACGTCCTCCAGCACGGCGTTCGCACGGCTGTAGACGATGACGCCGAGGTTCGTGGCCGCGCACACGGCGCTGACGTGCTCGACGAGCCCGGCCTGGCTGGCCTCGGTGAGGTACGGCGGCAGCAGCAGGATCCCGTCGGCGCCGGCGGCCTCGGCGGCCCGCACCTGCTCGACGGCCTGCGCGGTGCCGCCGGTGGCGGAGGCCACCACGGGGACCTCCCCGCCGATCTCCTCGACCGCGACCCGCACGACCCGCTCCAGCTCCGCGGAGGTCAGCGAGAACCCCTCGCCGGTGCCGCCGCCGGCGAAGAGCCCGGCCACGCCGAAGGACGCCTGCCAGGCGAGGTGCTCGCGGTAGCGGGCCTCGTCGAAGCGCAGCTCGTCGTCGAAGTGCGTGACGGGGAAGGACAGCAGCCCCGAACCCAGGCGGGTGGCGAGGTCTGCGGGGTCGAGCTGCGGCATGGGGGACACGTCCTCGGGTCGGTGGGTGCGCGGAGGCCGGCACGGGTGTCTCCGCCGACGGGCACGACCACCGTACGAAGGCCCTCGATGCCCGTCCAGGACCCTCTTCGCATCGCTGGATGCCCGCACGGCATCACCGAGGGGCGATCCCCTGCTCCAGCACCTCCAGCACCCGCCACAGCGCGGGGTTGCGCGCGCCCCGCCGCCACAGCAGGTGCAGCTCCACCGGCTCCGGCTCGGCCGTCGCCAGCGGGACGTGCTCCACCCCGGGCACGCCCAGCCGTGCGGCGGACGCCGGCACGAAGGCCAGCCCGCGCCCGGCCGCCACGAGCCACAGCATCGTCAGCACCTGCCCCACGGTGTGCACGACGTTGCCGTGCACCACCGGGACCGAGGAGACGACCAGGTCGTAGAAGTAGCGCGCCTCGGTGGGGGAGTACATGAGCACCGGTTCGTCCGCGAGGTCCCGCGCCCCCACCGGCCGGCCCAGCGCGGTCAGCCGGTGCCCGGTGGGCACCGCCACGAGCATCTGCTCGCGGTGCAGGCAGCGGGCGTCGAACTCCTCGGCGTCGAAGGGCGGCCGGGCCAGGCCCAGGTCCAGCTCCCCGTGGCGCAGGGCGTCGAGCTGCGCGCTGGTCACCGTCTCGTGCAGGTCGAGGTGCACCTCGGGCAGCTCCCGGCCGACGGTGTTCAGCAGCGCGCCCAGCGGTCCGTAGGCGGCGGCGGCGGTGAAGCCCAGGTGCACCACGCCGCGCGCGCCGGAGGACACCCGCCGCGCCGTCACCGGGGCCGAGTCGGCCAGGGCCAGCAGGCGGCGGGCCTCGGGCAGGAACGCCGCCCCGGCCGCGGTCAGCTCCACGCGGCGGTTGTCGCGGGCCAGCAGCTGCGCGCCCACAGCGCGCTCCAGCTTCTGCACCTGGCGGCTCAGCGGCGGCTGGGTCATCCGCAGCCGCTCGGCGGCGCGGCCGAAGTGCAGCTCCTCGGCGACCGCGACGAACCCGCGCAGCTGCTCCAGCGTCATCGCCATGCCGGGACGGTATCGCCCGGGCCGCCGCCGACCCGTCGGTGCTCCTTGACCGGCGGCCGGAGGGGACCTAGCGTCAGGACGAGCCCATCGAAGCGCTTCGATTGGGTGGTGACGGTGCCCCGTGGCCCCGCCACCGGACCACCGCGCCCCAGGAGGACCCGTGACCGCCCCCGAACTCCCGACGTTCCCGCCCGGCTTCGTGCTGGGCGCGGCGACGGCCAGCTACCAGATCGAGGGGGCCGTCGCCGAGGACGGGCGCACCGCCTCCATCTGGGACACGTTCAGCCACACCCCCGGCAGGACCCTCGGCGGTGCGACCGGCGACGTGGCGTGCGACCACTACCACCGCTACCGCGAGGACGTCGCCCTGCTGGCCGACCTCGGCGTGGACTCCTACCGGTTCTCCACCGCGTGGCCGCGCGTGCAGCCCGGCGGCCGCGGGCCCGTCAACCCGGCCGGGATCGGCTTCTACGACCGCCTCGTCGACGAGCTGCTCTCCCACGGCATCGACCCGGCCGTGACCCTCTACCACTGGGACCTGCCGCAGGAGCTGGAGGACGCCGGCGGCTGGCGCGTGCGCGACACCGCCCACCGCTTCGCGGAGTACTCCCGCCTCGTCGCCGACGCGCTCGGCGACCGCGTCACCCGCTGGATCACCCTCAACGAGCCCTGGTGCGCCGCGTTCCTCGGGTACGCGAACGGCCACCACGCCCCCGGCGCGCAGGAGGGCACGCCCGCGCTGGCCGCCGCCCACCACCTGCTGCTCGGCCACGGCCTGGCCGTGGCGCAGCTGCGCGAGGCCGGCGCCCGCGAGGTCGGCATCACCCTGAACCTGGACCAGGTCACCCCCGCCGGCGATTCCGAGGCCGACCGCGCCGCGGCGCTGCGTGCGCTGACCCAGCACAACCTCGTGTGGACCGAACCCTTGTTCGCCGGGCGCTACCCCGACTCCGAGCGCGCCACCTGGCGCGAGCTCGCCGACGGCTCCTACCGCCGCGACGGCGACCTGGAGGTCATCGGTGCCCCGATCGACTTCCTCGGCATCAACTACTACACACCCGCCGTCATCGCCGACGCCCCGCACGACGAACCCGACCCGGCGAAGCGCACCGCGATGGACGTCGGCACCCGCCAGGTGGAACTGCCGCACCTGCGGCACACCACCATGGGCTGGCCCGTCGACCCGCCCTCGCTGGGCCGCCTCATCGCCGACGTCACCGAGCGCTACCCGGACTGCCCGCCGATCTGGATCACCGAGAACGGCTCCGCGGAGACCGACGCCGTCGGCGAGGACGGCGTCGTGCACGACACCGACCGGGTGGAGTACCTCGCCGGCCACCTCGCCGCCGTCGCCGAGCAGATCGCGAAGGGCGCCGACGTGCGCGGGTACTACGTGTGGTCCCTCATGGACAACTTCGAGTGGGCGTTCGGGTACGACCAGCGCTTCGGCATCGTGCACGTCGACTACGACACGCAGGTGCGCACCCCCAAGGACAGCTACCGCTGGTTCCAGCGGCTCACCGCGGCGCAGCGCGCCGCCCGCGGCCAGGAGGCGCAGGCGTGAAGTTCTCCGACGGTTACTGGCTCTCCCGCCCCGGCGTCCACCCGCAGTGGGCCGCGCACGCCCGGCGCGTGGAGACCGGGGAGTCCACCGTGCGGGTGGTCGCGCCCGTGCAGCGCATCCGGCACCGCGGCGACACCCTCAAGGGCCCGGTGCTCACGCTGGACTGGTCCGCGCCCGCCGAGGACGTCATCGCCGTGCGCACCACCCACTTCGCCGGCGGGGTGCGCCGCGGCCCCGACTTCGAGCTGCACACCGCCGGCGTCAGCCCCGGCCGCGCCGAGCGCGACGGGTCGCTCGTGCGGTTCACCTCCGGGCGCCTGGCGCTGGAGCTCGACACCGATCCGGAGACGCCCTTCGCGCTGCGGTTCAGCGGTGACGGCCGGCCGCTGACGACCGCCGGCGCCAAGGGCACCGGCATCGTCACCACCGACGCCGGGGAGCACCACACCGTCGTGCAACTCGACCTGGGCGTCGGCGAGCACGTGTACGGGACGGGGGAGCGGTTCACGCCGTTCG
This sequence comes from Kineococcus arenarius subsp. arenarius, assembly GCF_050871845.1. Lineage (NCBI taxonomy): Bacteria > Bacillati > Actinomycetota > Actinomycetes > Kineosporiales > Kineosporiaceae > Kineococcus > Kineococcus arenarius. The sequence goes on along the minus strand of NZ_JBJLSE010000012.1, from coordinate 18,453 downwards.
TCAAGAACGGCCAGGTCGTCGACGTCTGGCAGGCCGACGGCGGAACCGCCACCGAACAGGCCTACAAGAACGTGCCGTTCTACCTGTCCGACGCCGGGTACGGGGTGTTCGTCAACCACCCCGGCCGGGTCTCGTTCGAGGTGGGTTCCGAGAGCGTCGGCACCGTGCAGGCCAGCGTCGCCGGGCAGGAGCTGGAGTACCTGGTGATCTACGGGCCCACCCCGAAGGAGGTGCTGGCCAAGTACACCGCCCTCACCGGCCGCCCCGCGCTGCCGCCGGCGTGGTCGTTCGGGCTGTGGCTGTCGACGTCGTTCACCACCGACTACGACGAGGCGACGATCACCTCGTTCATCGACGGGATGGCCGAGCGGGACATCCCACTGAGCGTGTTCCACTTCGACTGCTTCTGGATGCGCGAGTACCAGTGGTGCGACTTCCAGTGGGACCCGGAGGTCTTCGGCGACCCCGAGGCGATGCTCAAGCGGCTGCACGAGCGCGGCCTGCACGTCAGCGCCTGGATCAACCCGTACATCGGGCAGGCGTCCCCGCTGTTCCGGCCGGCCGCCGAGGCCGGGTACCTGCTGCGCCGGGCCGACGGCTCGGTGTGGCAGTGGGACCTGTGGCAGCCCGGGATGGGCGTGGTGGACTTCACCAACCCCGACGCCCGCGCCTGGTTCGCCGACTGCCTGCGTCCCCTGCTGGCCTCGGGCGTGGACTGCCTGAAGACCGACTTCGGCGAGCGCATCCCCCTGGACGTCGTGCCCTTCGACGGCTCGGACCCCGAGCGGTTGCACAACCACTACGCGCAGCTGTACAACCGCACGGTCTTCGAGCTGCTGGAGGAGGTCCGCGGCCGCGGCGAGGCCGTGCTGTTCGCCCGCTCGGCCACCGCCGGCGGGCAGCAGTTCCCGGTGCACTGGGGCGGGGACTGCGACTCCACGTACTCCTCGATGGCCGAGAGCCTGCGCGGCGGGCTGTCGCTGGGCCTGTCCGGGTTCGGGTTCTGGAGCCACGACATCGGCGGGTTCGAGGGCAAGCCCGACGACGACCTGTTCACCCGCTGGCTCACGTTCGGGTTGCTGTCCTCGCACAGCCGCCTGCACGGCAGCTCCTCCTACCGGGTGCCGTGGGTGTTCGGCGAGACGGCGGTGCGCGCGGCGCGCGACTGGACGAAGCTGAAGATGCGGCTCATGCCGTACCTGTACGCCGCAGCCGTCGAGGCGCACACCACCGGCACGCCCGTCATGCGCCCGGCGCTGCTGGAACTGCCGGGCGACCCCACCGCGGCGTTCCTGGACCGGCAGTACTTCCTCGGCCCGGACCTGCTCGTGGCCCCCGTGATGTCCGCGAGCGGGGAGGTGACGTACTACGTGCCGGAGGGTTCCTGGACGCACCTGCTCACCGGTGAGGTCGTGCAGGGGCCGGCCTGGCGCACCGAGACGCACGCCCCGGACAGCCTTCCGCTGCTGGTGCGGCCCGGGGCGGTGCTGCCCCTGGGTGCGGTGGACGGCCAGCCGGACTACGACTACGCCGACGGGGTGGAACTCCTGCTGTTCCCGCCGGCGGGCGACGCGACGGCGACCACGACGGTGCCCGACACCACCGGTGCGGTCGCGGCGACGTTCACCACCACCTGGCGCGACGGCACGCCGACGGTGCAGGCGGACACGGCCGCGCCGTGGCGCGCGGTCGTGGTGCGCGGCACCGAGCGCACCGAGGTCGCCCGCGGCTGACCTGCTCCGCGGTGGTCCCGCACGGGTGAACCCCCACCCGTGCGGGACCGCGGCTGGGGTGCGGGTCGGTCAGCGGGCGGCGGGGCGGTGGACCGTGAACTCCGTGTCCGCCTCCACGGGCGCCGACGTCGCGCCGGACGCGCGCACCGCCACCCGGTACGCGTAGCGCCCCGGGTTCGCCGGGCTCGCCGCGCTGAACCGGGCGGCGTCCCCGGCGTCGCGCACCGGCGCGGGGCTGACCGCCCGCCACGAGCCGGCGCCGCGCCGCACCTCGAAGACCGGTGCCTCCCCCTCCGCCGGAGCGGGGTGCACCAGGAACTCCACCGTGCCGGAGCGGGGGTTGCGCACCTTCAGCCACCCGGGCGAGCGCGGGGCCACCACCACCTTGCCGTCGGTCGCGGTGGGCTTGTCCGAGCAGGCGCCCGCCACGCGCACGCTCACGCGGTAGGTGTACGACCCCGCGACGACCGGCCGCGGCACCACCACCGCCGGCACCCCACCCGCCCCTTCCGTCGGCACCGGCACCGGCACCCACGCCGCCCTGCCGCGGCGAACCTCCACGACCAGCTCCTCGCGGTCGAGGTCCACGGCGCGGCCCGGCACCAGCCGCACCAGCTGCTGCTCCGGCAGGTCCTGCACGCGCAGGCCGTCGAGGCGGGCGGGGGCCACCACCACGCGGGTGCGGTCGGTGCGTACCGGCGACGCCGCACCTCCCGCGACCACGGCCGCCCGGTAGGCGTACGCACCAGGCTCGGCCGGGCGGGCGACCTCGACCAGTGACGTGCCGGCCGCACCGGCGACCGCGGTGGCCGGCACCGGCACCCACGCACCGCCGTCCCGGCGCACCTCCACCGCAGCCGACTCGCTCGCGAGGTCCAGCTCGCGGCCCAGGTCCAGCACGACCACCCCGGCGTCGCCGCCGGCGGTCACGGCCAGGCCGGCGGGCGGCGCCGGCGGGACGAGCACGGCGTTCACCTCGTCGGAGCAGGTCTCGGAGACGACGCCGTGCCACGCGCAGGCCACCCGGTACGCGTACCGGCCCGGCTCCGAGGGCCGGGCGACGGTGAACCGGTCGCCCGCACCGGCCACGGGCTGCGGTGCACCGGCCGGGCGCCAGGGCCCCTCGCCGCGGCGCACCTGGACGACCAGCGACTCCACGGCGTCGTCCAGCTCCCGCCCCAGGGCCAGCTGCACGGTGCCCTGACGCGCCCGGTCGGCCACCGTCAGCGACACCGGCGACGCCGGGGCGGCCACCTGCCGCGGGCGCTGCACGACCGTGCCCGTCAGCGCGGCGGGAGCCAGGGCCCGCGGGCGCCCGGCGCGCCGCAGCAGCCGCAGCGCGCCGCCGGGTCCCGCGGCACGGCGGCCGGCGGCCCGGCCCCCGCGCACCAGGACGCGCGCCACCGAGGTGGCCGTCCCCACCGAGGCCAGCGACGAGCCGCTGACCTGCCCGAAGGCCACCAGGCGCAGCAGCCCGACGGCCCCCCGACCCAGGCTCCGCTCCAGCAGGGACTCACGCACGAACGCCAAGGTCGTTCCCTCCGCAGGTGTCGGTCGCCGGAGCCCGGCTTCGGGGCTCCTGGACCCATCGACGGTGAACCCGCGCAGCTGAGGCGTTGTCCACGATCGTCGCGGACGGGCAGCCGACCACGGGCGTCCCCGTGACCGGTGCGGTCGCGGGGACGCCCGCGGCTCACTCGCCCAGCGTGGGCAGGTACCCCGGCGCGCGCCGGCCCTGCACGGCCTGCTCGAAGGAGTGCGCCAGGCTCAGCACGCCCGCGTCGTCCCACTGCGCGCCGATGAACGACACGCCCACCGGCAGCGCACCGCGCGGGCCGGCGAACCCGGCGGGCACCGCCACGCTCGGGTACCCGGCGACCGCCGCCGGGGTGGAAGTCGCGTAGGTGAAGCGGTCGCCCTCGCCGTCCACGGACAGGTAGCGGGACTTCCACGCGGGGGTGCCGGTCAGGCCGACGACCGCGTCGAGGTCGTCCTCGGCGCCCGGGCCCTGAGCCAGGGCCTCGTCGATCGACGCCTGCGCCAACGAGCGGGCCACGATGCGCGCCGCGCGCACCGACGCGTCCTCGGCGGGCAGCGGGCCCTCCTGGGCGGCGACCAGCGTCTCCTGACCGAAGTACGCCAGTTCGACGGGGTCCTGCTCGTTGAACGCGATGATCTCCGCCAGGTCCGCCGGTGCACCGGGGGTGGCGGCCAGGTAGGCGTTCAGGTCGCGCTTGAACTCCGCGACGAGGGCCGGCCACTCGTTCTGCCCGACGAGGTCCAGGTAGTCCAGCTGCACGGGCACCGCGGTGGCGCCGGCCGCCTCGATCTCCTTCACGGCCCGGTCGAACACCTCGGCGGTGTCGGGACCGACGGCTTCGCGCTCCTCCTCGCTCAGCGTCCACACCCCGATGCGGGCGCCGTCGAGGGCGTCGGCGTCCAGGGCGGTGTAGTCGACGTCGGTGTCGGGGCCGGCCGAGGTGGCGGCATCGGCGGGGTCCTCCCCGGCGATGACGTCCAGCACGATGGCGGCGTCGACGGCGTGGCGGGCCATCGGCCCGGCGGTGTCCTGCTCGGCGGAGATCGGCACCACGCCGTCGCGGCTGACCAGGCCCAGGGTCGGCTTGACGCCGACGATCCCGTTCGCCCCCGAGGGGCAGACGATGGAGCCGTCGGTCTCGGTGCCGATGGCCACCTGCGCCAGCGAGGCGGCCACCGCGGCGGCCGAACCCGCGGAGGAGCCGCAGGGGTTGCGGTCCAGCACGTACGGGTTGCCGGTCTGCCCGCCCACGCCGCTCCAGCCGCTGGTGGAGCCGTCGCCGCGGAAGTTCGCCCACTCCGAGAGGTTGGCCTTGCCCAGCACGATCGCGCCGGCGGCGCGCAGCTTCGCCGTCAGCGTCGCGTCGTCCGGCCGGGTGCCCAGCATCGCGCGCGAGCCGGCGGTGGTGGCCATCCCCTCAGCGTCGATGTTGTCCTTCAGCAGCACCGGAACGCCTTCCAGCGGTCCACGCGCGCCACCTTCGCGGCGCGCCCTGTCGCTGGCGCGGGCCTCGGCGAGCGCGTCGGGGTTCACGGCGAGCACCGCCCCGAGGTCGGGGTCGATCGCACGGATGCGCTGCAGGTACGCGCGGGTCAGCTGCACGGCGGTGAGCTCACCGGCAGCCATGCGCTCCTGCAGTTGCGGGATGGTGGCCGCGTCCAGGTCGACGCCGCCCACGGTGGCGGTGGCGGCGGCGCGCTCGGCGGTCTGCGAAGCCTGTGCGGAGACGTGCTGCTCGTCGTCGGCCGAGGCCGAACCGGGCAGGGCGACCAGGCCGACGAGGGCGGCCGCCGCGGCGGCGGTGGCGCGGCGGGTGGAACGGGGGGAACGGGTGGAACGGGGCACGGGGTCTCCAGCGGTGCGAGGGGGGAGGCGCCGGATTCCGGGTCCGGCCGCTGGAACCTAGGGTTCGAGTGATTCGCCGGAGTTACCGCTGTGTTTCCGCTGTGGTGCCGGTGCGCAGGCCCTGGCTGAGCCAGGGCGGGGCGGTGCCGGGAGCCGAGCGGTGGCCGGGCACGGCGTCGTCCGCCACGGTGGTACCACCCGCCGGAGCCGGTGGGCGTGGCGCGGTGGTGCACCGGGGCGGCCACCGAGGGGGAACGGGGGACGGGTGCCGGTCAGCGCGCGGGTGCAGGACGTGCCGGGGGCGCGAAGGAGGTCGTGCGGCCGCGGATCCGGGGGCGGCCCCTGGTCGTGGCTGGTGCCCGCCCTCGTGGCGCTCGCCGTCACCGCCTGGCGCTACGACGCCAAACCCCTGTGGCGCGACGAGATCTACACCCTCGCCACCGCCGAGCGCGGCTGGGCGGTGATGCTGCGCGGCCTGCGCGTCACCGACGCCGGCCTGGGCCCCTGGTACGCGCTGATGCACCCGTGGGTGCTGCTCTCGCGGGACGAGGCGTGGCTGCGGCTGCCCGGGGCGGCCGCCACCGTGCTCACCGCCGCCCTCGCCGGGTCGATCGCCGCCCGGCTCCTGCGCCCCGGCCCGCGCGCCGGCGTGCCGGCCGGGGCCCGCGCCGTCGCCGGGGTCGTCGCCGGCAGCGCGTTCGCCCTGATGCCCGTGGTCGTCGACCACAGCCAGGAGGCGCGCCCCTACCCCGTGGTGCTGGCCGCCGTGACCGCCACCGCGCACGGGCTGCTGCGCGACCGGGAGGACCCCCGCCGCCGGTGGCTCGCCCTGTGGGTCGCCGGGTCGGTGCTCGCCGCCGCGCTGCACGTCATCACCGGCGCACCCGCCGCCGCCGCGCTGCTCGCCGTGGCGCTCGCGCTGCCCGGCCGCGCCGGCCGGCGCCGGGTGCTGCTGGGGGCGCTGCCCGCCGCGGCGGTCACGCTGGCGATGCTCGCCGTCGGGTTCACCCAGGCCCCCGGCCGCATCGCCGACGACTTCCCCCTCCTGCAGCGCACCCTCGGGCTGTGGGCGGCGTACGCCGGTGGCGCCCTGGCGGTGCTGGCCCTGGTCGTGCTGTGCGCGGCGGGCGCCGCGCACCTGCGGCGCGACCCGCCCGTGCTGCTGCTCGTGCTCGCGTGGGCGGTGGCGCCCGTCGCCGCCCTGGCCGCCTCCGCCGCCGGCGGGCAGCTGTTCGCCACCCGCTACGCGGGTGCCACGGCGCCGGCCCTCGCCGTCCTCGCCGGGGCCGGGGCCGGTGCCCTGGCGCGGCGGCTGGGCACCGGGTCCGCCCGGGCCGGCGTCGCCGTGCTCGCGGCGGGCGCCCTCGCCCTCGGCCAGGCCGCCCACCTGGTGCAGACCCGCCAGCGGCCCTACGTCACCGACGACGTGCCCTCCGCCGTCGCAGTCCTCACCGAGCGCGCCCGCCCCGGTGACGCGGTGGTCTTCCTCGGCAACACCACCCGCCCGCACGTGCGGTACTACCTGCCCGCCGACACCCCCCTGGACGACGCGCTCCTGGCGCGCGACACCGACGTCAGCGTCTCCATCGGCGGCGACGACCTGCCCGACGACCAGCGGGCCGCGGCGCTCGCGCCGCACGAGCGGGTGTGGCTGGTGGGGCTCGTCCTGGACGACCCGTGGGAGGAGGTGTTCGCCTCCTGGGTGGAACCCGCCCGCGCGGGGCGGGCGCTGACCTACGAGGGCGACTTCGGGGCGGTGCGCGTGGAGCTCTGGGAACGCTGAGGCGCACCCGCCGGGCGGGTGCGCATCCGCTCCAGGTCGGCGTTCACCAGCCCCAGCAGCACCAGGTCCACCACCAGGCCCGCCACCGCCGCGAACTGCGAGGCGGCGAACAGGAAGACCTGCGTGACCAGCAGCGAGGTCAGCGCCGAGCGCTGGAACGACTCCACCGCCGCCTGCCGTCCCCGCCGGTGCGCCTGCGCCAGCCCGGCCAGCGCGAACACCAGGGCCGCCGCCGCGCCGACGACCACGCCGAGCCCGGCGGCGCCGAAGCCGCGGCCGACCACCCACGCGCCCGCCGCCACCAGCGCCGCGCCCGCCGACTGCAGCAGCAGGCACACGCCCATCAGGGGCAGCGCCCACCACGACGTGGCGAGGCGCTCGAACACCTCCTGCACGCGCGCCCAGGCGTGCTCCAGGTGCTGCGGCACCGGCACCGGGCTGGGCTCCACCCGCTCGAGCAGGGCCCGCAGCTCCCGTGCGCCGAACTCGTCGCCGACCTCGTCCAGCCCGCGCAGCGCCTCCTCGCGGTGGCTGGCGGGCAGGTGCCCGGCGATGCCGTCGACGAGGGCGTGCGCGGCGTTGGCGACCTTCTCGTCGTCGTCGAGCGGGCGCCGCCGGCGCCAGCGGCGCGCACCGACGACCAGGGCGGCGAACACCACGTACATGATCGCCACGGCGGGCTCGTAGAAGTAGTCGTTGTCCGTGGTGACGAACTTGCCGACCTCGTCGATGAACAGGCCGAAACCGGCGCCGCCCAGCAGCGCCGCCACCGGGCGCGGACCGCGGCCGACGTAGGCGAACTGCAGCACCAGCGCCACCAGCATCAGCAGCCCGCCGGGCAGCACGTGCGCGACGTGCAGGCCGCTGCCGCCACCGCCGATCTGCGGGTAGCCGGTCAGCGCCAGGAGCAGGCGCGTCAGCAGGATCGTCGAGACCGCCGCCACGACGAACGTGGTCAGGTTCTGCGCGCCCCGGTCGCTGCGCACGAGGTCCATGCGCAGGGCGCGGCTCAGGCGGCGCACGGCGGTGGGGGTGTCGCGGGGCGGTCCAGCACGCACCCGACCGTAGTCAGGAGCGTGCCGGGGCGCTCGCCGCCGCCCCGCCCGCGCCGCCCCCCTCAGGGGCCCGAGGGGCTCAGGCCGCGCGGGCCGCTGGAGAGCACCGCGGCGGCCAGCGCCCGCGACGCCGGGCGCTCGGCCGTGCGGGGGTTGGTCAGCAGCACCAGGTCGATCTGGCCGAGCTCCGGCAGCCGGTGCTGCGGGCCCAGCCGGGTCAGCTGCGCCGGCACCAGCGAGCTCGCCAGGCACGACACGCCGATGCCCGCGACCACGGCCGCGATGAGGCCGTTGACCCCGCGGCACACGCACGCGCTGCGGTAGCCGAGCCCCGCCCGCTCCAGCGCCTCCTGCATCGCGCTGCCGCTGAGCGTGGGGGCCGGGTAGACCACCAGCGGCACCGGCTGCGACAGGTCCACCCGCGTGGACGGGTTGCCCACCCACACCAGGCGCTCGCGCTTGACCAGCTGGCCCTCCCCGGAGCCGCGGGGCCGCTTGCCGATGAAGACGTCCAGGCGGTCGTTGCCCAGGCGGCGGTGCAGCGTCCCGGACTGGTCGACGGTCAGCTCCAGGTCCACGCGCGGGTTCTCGGTGCGGAAGTCGCGCAGGATCTGCGGCAGCCGCGTCAGCGCCAGGTCGTCGGACATGCCGATGCGCAGCCGCCCGCGCGGGCGCTCGGCGGTGAAGTACGACGCGGCGCTCTCGTGCGCGGCGAGGATGGACCGGGCGAAACCGATCATCGCCTCCCCGTCGGGGGTGATCGCCACCGAGTGCGTGTCGCGGTGCACCAGCGTGCGCCCGGCGGCGAGCTCCAGCTTGCGCACGTGCTGGCTGACCGTGGACTGGCGCAGCCCCAGCCGCGCCGCGGCCTGCGTGAACGAGTGGGTCTGCGCGACGGCCAGGAAGGAGCGCAGCTGCACCGGGTCGAACCCCGGCACGGTCCCCTGGACGACGCTCACCACCGCCTCCTCACGCTCATCACGACACGTGATGACTGATAGTCAGCCTATCGCCGTGCGATCTCAGGGGGCCAGCCGTGATGATGGTCACAGACCGTCGCACCTCGAAGGGTTGATCGTGACACCGCCGGCTCCTGCCGAAGCCCACCCCGACGCCACACCGCCCACCCGCGCCGCCGCGACGTTCGCCGCGCTGCGCGTGCCGAACTTCCGCGTGTACGTCGGCGGGCAGGCGCTCGCCAGCACCGGCGTGTGGATGCAGAACATCGCCCTGGACTGGCTCGTGCTGCAGCTCACCGGGTCCCCGGCCGCCGTCGGCATCGCCATGGCCCTGCAGTTCCTGCCGATCCTGCTGTTCGGCATGCACGGCGGCATGATCGCCGACCGCTACCCCAAGCGGAACATCCTGCTCGTCACGCAGGGCTGCAGCGCCGCCGTCGCCACCACCCTGGCCGTGCTCACCCTCACCGGGAACGTCACCGTCGGCGCCGTCTACCTCCTCGCCCTCGCCGGCGGGTTCGTCGTCGCCCTCGACAACCCCACGCGCCAGGCGTTCGTCGGCGAGGTCGTGCCCGCGCAGCACCTGCGCAACGCCGTGGCCCTGAACGCCGCGACGTTCCAGACCAGCCGGCTCGTGGGGCCGGCGATCGCCAGCCTGCTCATCGGCACCGTCGGCACCGGGTGGGCGTTCGCCGCGAACGCGCTGTGCTACCTCGGTCCCACCGTCGCCCTCGGGTTCTTCCTGAAGACCTCGGAACTCGTCCGCACCCCGCCGCTGCCGCGGCAGAAGGGGCAGTTGCGCTCGGCCCTGCGCTACGTCGCCGAACGGCCGCACGTGGCGTGGACGATCCTGCTCGTCGGCGTTTTCGGCACCTTCGGGCTGAACTTCCCCGTCGTGCTCACCGCCATGGCCGACGAGACCTTCGACGGCGACGCCGGACTGTACGGGCTGTTCAACATCGTCCTGGCCGTCGGTTCCATCGCCGGTGCGCTCGTCGCCGGCGGGCGGGCGAACGCGCGGCTGCGCACCATCCTCGCCCTGGCCGCCGCGTTCGGGATCTCCCAGACGGCCGCCGCGTTCGCGCCGAACCTCGGCGTCTTCGTGGCGGTCCTCGTCGTCATGGGCCTCACCAACCTGGCGTTCCAGGCGATCGCGAACTCCTCCGTGCAGCTGTGGGTGGACCGCGAGTACCGCGGACGCGTCATGGGCCTGTACGTGCTGGTGTTCATGGGCGGCACCCCCCTGGGCGGCCCGCTGATCGGCTGGGTCACCGAGCACGTCGGCGTGCGCGCCGGCATGGCCGCGTGCGGGCTCGTCCCGTTGAGCGTGGCCGCCGCGATGGCGGTCGTGCTGGCCGTGCAACCGCTGCGGGCCCGCCGCCGCGAGGCGGTCCTGGCCGCCTGAGCGCACCGCACCGGGGGATCCACAGGCCCGCTCCCCGCCGCGGCGCCCCGCCCCCTGTGGACGGATACCGCTGACCGCACCACCCGCTCCCTACGGTCCCGGCGACCGGGGAGGTGCGGGTGGACGAGGTGGCGACGCTGTCACCGCCGGCGGCGGACGCCGCGGCGCGGACGGCGCGGGCGGTGGCCGGTGCCCTGGAGGGTGTCGGGGCCGAGGTGGACGCGGCCCGCCGAGACACCGGCGGCTGGTGGGGCCCGGCGCACGACGGGTTCACCGGCCGCGTCGAACCCCTCCTGCAGGGCCTGTCCCTGCTGACGCGCACGGCCGCCGCCGGCGCCGCCGTCATCGAGGAGCACGCCGCCGAGCTCGGCATGCTCACCGGCCGCCTGCGCACCGTCGAGGCCGCACTGCAGGACGCCGAGCGCCGCACCCGCGACACCTCCCTGGACCTCGCAGGGTTCCACGGCGCCTGGTCGGAGCTGCAGAACTGGCACGAGACCCGCACCCGGCTCGTCGCCGACCACGACGAGTCCTCCGCCCGCCTGGCGCAGCGCCTCCTCGCCCTGGTCGCCGACGTGGAGGACCGGCCGCGAACCCTCGGCGAGCACGTCGGCGACGCGGCCCGCGCCGTCGTCGCCGAGGGCGCCGCCGGTGCGTACGCCGTCGCGGGGTGGGCGTGGGACCCCGACGGGTGGGTCGGTGCGGTGCGCGCCGCACCCGGCGCGGCGCTGGACGCCCTGCTCGACCCCGCCGGCACCGCGGCGGACGCCCTGCACCTGGACGACGCCCGCGACGGGCGCTGGGGGGCGGTGGCCGGGGGTGTGGCCGCCGGCCTGGCCGGGCGCGGCGCCGGGCGGGCCGCCGACGAGCTGCTGCCCGGCGGGCACGGCCCCGACGGCCGGCCGCGCGACGCCGACGGCAGGCTGCTGCCGCAGACGCTGGACGAGATGCTCGCCGGGGTCGACCTCGAGCGCAGCGAGGGGGACGGGCGCGGGCACACCCTGGAGAGGCACGTGGACGTGGACGACGAGTACCTCCGGCAGCGGCTGACGCTGGGGACTCCCGTCCCGGGGAGGCGTGTGCGCGGCGGCGCGCCCGACGCCGCATCCCGGTGGGCCGACCTGCAGACCGCCGAGCGCACCATCACCGAAGCCCTGCGCCAGAACGAGGAGCAGGTGCGCCGGGCGCTCGCTGGGGGCAGACGCATCGAGCTGCGGGTGCCGGTCGACGCCGCGGCGGGCACGGTCCTCGTCCGGGACGGCACCGGGTTCCGGGAGGTCCCCGCGGACCAAGCGGTCGTCGTGCTCCGCGGGGATCGCGACGGAGCGCCCCACGTCCTCACCTCGTACCTCGACAGGGGGAAACCCGCATGACCGGCCGCTCGACCGACGCGATCCTCTCCTGGGCCCTCGGCCACGACATGGATCTCATCGCCACCACCTCACCGCGGGAGGCGATCGAGCGGGAACTCACCGTCGCCGGTGCCGCGGGAGCGGCCGACTCCCTCGCTCTCTGGGAACGCGCCACCGCCGGCGTGGACACCGAGGAGGGGATGCGCACCACCGCCAACAACCTGGGTGTGGGTCTCTGGGATCCACCGGACGGGAACTCCTGGCTCGCGTGGATGGCCTGGTACGGCGAGCGGCTGCGCGAGGCCGTCGAGGACCCCACGACGATCCTGTCCCCCGACGCGGTCCCGGAGTGGCCCTACCCGTGGAAGGTGCGCGACTCGGCAGCCGTGAGCGCGGACTCGCTGCGGCACGCGGTGCGCGTGCTCACCGCCCGGCACCGCGAGGAGGTGCGCGACTGGCTGGCCGACCCGGACGCCGGCACCCGCCTGCACCTGGTGGGCGACGTCGGTGCCCTCGTCGGGCAGGCCGTGCGGCGGGCGCCGCTGCCCGGGCGCGACGTCGTCGCCTCCGGGGTGGAGACCACGCGCGCCGCGGTGGTGCTGCGGCGTCTGGCGGCCGCGGAGGCCGGGCCGGCGTGGGAGGTGGCCGCCGTGCACGCCGCCGAACCGTGGGAGCACCCGAGCGCCGCGAGCTGGCGGCGGGAACTGCCGGCGCTGACGTCGTTCCTGGGCGGCTGGTTCAACGCCGCCGACCTGATCGACGAACCGGACTGGAACGAGCGGCAGGCGCTGCGCGCCGAACCGGTGGCCTTCCTGGACCGGGTGGCCGCGGAGGTGCCGCGGCTGCTGGCCCGCAGCGACCTCGACCTGCCCGCCGCGGTCGAGGCGCTCGGCTGCTACGCGGAGCCGCCCCACCTGCGCCGGTGGCTGGGGTGGCTGGCGTGGCGGATCCAGCGCTTCGACTGGGGCTGACGCGGCCGGCGCACCCCGGCCAGCGCGGCCGCCACCTCCCGCGGCACCAGCACCGCCACCCCCGCGCGGTGCAGCAGGTCCAGCCCCCGCTCCACCAGCTCGGCGGCCACCGGGGCGGGCAGGTGCAGGCGCCCGGCGTCGTCGGCGTCGCGGTGCGCCGCGCGCAGCGCCGGGCACACCCGCACCGCGCGCGCCAGACCCGCCCGCAGGGCCTCCAGCGCCAGCGGGTCGCCGGTGACCTCGCCGATGCGCAGCGGTGCGGCGCCGCCCACCGACAGCGTCACGTCCACCCACCAGCCGTCGGCGGGCCCGCCGCCCACCAGCAGCACCACGCGAGCCGTCGCCGCGGCGGGGGCGGGCAGCAGCGCGTCGCGGCGCAGGTGGGGCAGCACCGCCAGCACCACCTCGTCCACGACCTGCTCGGCGCTGGGCGCGCGCCCCTCGCCGGGCAGCGCCGCGCGCAGCACCGCCGGCAGCGTCGCCGCCCGCCCGCGCCGCCACCGCACCCCCGGGCCGCCGTGCGCGGCGGGGGCCGCCGCGGCGAACGCCGCCAGGTCGCGCACCAGCGCCGCCAGGTGCAGCACCTCCCGGCCCGGCACGAGCAGCCCACCACCCGGCCAACCGCGCGGGCCGGCCCCGCGCACCGCCTCCACGCTCTGCGCCAGCGGGGGAGCGGTGCACGGCAGGCGCACCACCGACAGCTCCACCGGGGCGGGGGTGCGCCGCGGTGCGGGTACCCGCGCGAACGCGTCGGGGCTGGGGACGGGCACGCCGTCGCGCACGGGCAGCAGGGCCGGCACCCACCGCGTCGGCCCGGCCAGCACGCCGTGCAGCGCCTCCCCGGCCAGGCCCGAGCGCAGCAGCAGGGCGCGCTGCCCGGCGCGCAGGGCCGCCGGGTGGGCGCCGTCGCAGGCGTCGGCCGGGCGCGGCCCCGGGTGCCCGCCGCGCTCCACCCACCACAGCAGGCGGGCCGGGCGCACCCACAGGACGTGGACCACGGCCACCGGTCCCGTGCCGGGCCGGCTGCCGGCGGCGGTGCGCGGGAGCATGCCGGCATCGTGGCGCGCGCCCCCGACACGAACCCCGGCACGAGCCCCCGGCGCCGGCACGGGGCGGGTCGCCGCTGGGCGGCGTCAGGTCACGGCCAGCACCCGCACGGCCGGGGCCGCGGCGGACAGCACCGCCAGCGAGGCGACGTGACCGGCCGGCACGGCCGCCGCGTCGAGGGCCTCCACGTCCAGCAGCGTCGCACCGCCCGCCAGGTCGGCCTCGAGCTCGGCCGGCCACTCGTGCAGGCCGGTCCCCTCGAACCCCACCCGGGCCGGGGACACGGCCAGGCCGTGCCCGGTGGCCTTCAGCAGCGACTCCTTGCGCGTCCACGCGCGGGCCCGCCACGCGTCGCGCCCCGCGTCGGGCACCTGCGCCAGGGCGGTGCGCTCGCCCGGCGTCAGGGCGACCTCGTCGAAACCCGCGAAGCGCACGCCCCCGACCTGTTCCACGTCGACCCCGACGGGGGCGACGGTGGACGCGGCCACGAGCACGCCGTCCCCGGCGTGCGAGGCCGACAGGTGCACGCCGGCCAGCACGGCGCCGTCGGCGCCGACGGCCACGGGGCGGCCGTGGTCGCCCGCCGCGCCGCACGTGCGGCACCACCGCGCGGTCCGTGCGGCCGACGCGGGAAACCCTGTGATCTCGACCACGGCACGACGCAGCAGCAGCGCGGCGGTGGCCGAGCGCGCCCGGTCGACGGGGGAGTGGAAACCCGCGGCGCGCCGGTGCTCCTCCTCCCGCAGTTCACCTCTGCGCCGTTCCCCGTGCTCCGGTGCGGCGTGCAGGAGGAGGGTGGTCGGCACGGCAGGGAGTGTGCCGGAACCGGGGGGTGTTGACGAACTCACCTGAGGTGAGGCTAACCTCGCCTCCGTGAGCGACGACGTCCCGACGACCGCGCCCGCGGTCGCCCTGGTCACCGGAGCCGCCGGGGGCATCGGCGCTGCGGTCGCCGGGGTCCTCGCACGCACCGGCGCCGCGCTCGCCCTCCTCGACGACGACGTGGAAGGCCTGCGCCGCACGGCGGAGGGTTTCTCCGGCGACGGCCACCCGGTACGTCACGTGCCTCGGACGGGAACTCGAACCGCACGGCGTGCGCTGCGACGTCGTCCCCCCGGGTTCCACCGACACCGCCGTGCAGCGCGACCTGCTGCCCGACCCGGTCACGGGTGCCCGTGCCGTCGTGCGGGGAGACCCCTCGACGTTTCGGCTCTGCACCCCCCTTGGTCGCCTGGCCGGCCCCGGTGACGTCGCCGAACCCGTCGGTTCCCTGCTGTCCGGCGCGGCACGGCACATCACCACGACCGTCCTGCTCGTGGACGGCGGCGCGTCGCCGCGCGGCTGACGCCCCGTCCCCACCCCGGGAGCCCTCCCTGACCAGAACCGCGCCTCCCTGGAACGCGCTCCGGAACCCACCACGGTGAGCGCGAACCCCTCGACGACGCCGGCGGCGCCACCTGCGAGTTCGCCGCCGAGGTCACCGGCCGACTGCGCACCGCCCGTGCGCGCGCTCGGTCGCCCGGCGCTGCATCAGGTCTCCGTCGCCGGGGAACCCGAGGAGTTCGGCGACCTCGTGAACCCCGCCGTGGCCGACGCCGAGGCCGTAGAGGTGTCGCTGCCTGCACCTCCCGGCCCGGACGACGTGGCGTTCCTCCGGATGGGCGGCACCGACCACAGCCACGGGCCGGGTTCCTCGCTGCTGTCGAGCGCCGCCCTCCGCGCCGCGGAGGCCCTGGCGTCCGCCCGCGCCGACGGCCTGCCCGTCTGACCGCCGTCCGGCGCGCCCACCCGCACCACTGGAGGACACCGTGAGCACCAACCCCTTCGACGACCCCGACGGCGAGTTCCTCGGCCTCGTCAACGACGAGGAGCACTGGACGGACCTGCGCCCGCGCAGCCTGCGCGAGGCGATGGAGCGCGAGGCGGTGCAGCGGTCGTGACGGCGTCGAGCGCGTCGCCACGCACCGCGCCGGACCACCTGGCGCGCATCGCCGAGGTGCGCGCCGGAACCGCCGCCGCGAAGGTCGGGTACCCCGTCGGCCTGCGCGAGCTGGAAGTGCTGCGCGTGCAGCGGCTCGGCTCCGCCCTGCTGCGGGTGACGCTCGGCGGCCCCGGTGCGGAGGGTTTCGTCAGCCACGTTCCCGAGGAGCACGTGCGGCTGGTGTTCCCCGACGAGCACGGTGTACTGCGCCTGCCCGAGCGCGACGGGCCGTCCCTGAGGTGGCCGCGCCCGCTGCCGGTGTCGCGCGAGTACACCGTGCGCCGGCACGACCCGCAGACCGGTCAGGTCGACGTCGACCTCGTCCTGCACCCCGGCGGGGTCGCGTCGGGGTGGGCCGCGCGCACCTGCCCGGGGGACCGCGTGCACGTCGCCGGGCCGCCCGGTGGCATCGTCGTGCCCGACGCGCACGAGCGGTACCTGTTCGCCGGCGACCTCACCGCGCTGCCGCAGATCGCCCGCTACCTGGAGGCACTGCCGCCCACCGCGACCGGCTGGGCGTTCGTCGAGGTCGCCGACGTCTCCGAGGAGGTCGAGCTGAACGCCCCGGCGGGTTTCGACGTGCGCTGGGTGCACCGCGGCGACGTGCCGGCCGGGCACGGCGACGCGCTGGAACGGGCGGTGCGCACCGTCCCGCTGCCGGACGGGCGACGCACGTTCGTGTGGATCGCCGGTGAGGTCGGGGCCCTGAAACCCCTGCGCCGCTGGGCCCGCCACGAGCTGGGCGTGCCGGCGGGCGACTGCCGCATCACCGGCTACTGGAAGCGCGGCGTCGCCGACTTCGACGACGAGCACTGAACAGCACCACCGACGAGCACCGAACCCGCGAGGAGCACGAGTTGAGCACTCCCCTGGCCGCGCGCCTCGCCGCGCTCGGCGAGCGGGAGGTCGCTGCGGTCCTGGCGGCCGCGGTCCGCGCCTCCTGCGAGGAATGCCTGCGACTGCTGGAGGCGTCCCGCCCGGCGCGGTTCGCGGGAACCCGGACCCTGTTCACCGCGAACCGCGCGGAGAACCCCACGCAGAACCCTGGCGAGCACCCGACGCGGGCGCGGGGGCGCGTCCACGCGCCCGGCCGCCTCGTCGTCCACCACGTCCCGCAGGACCACACCGGTGCGGTGTCGAACGAGGGGTGGTCCGTCATCGGGCCGCTGCTCGATGCCGACCCTGCGGTGCGCACCGAACCCACCCACCCCTGATGAGGAGAACCATGCGATCGTCCACCCCGCCCTCCCCGCAGCGCCCCGCCCGGCGCGCGGTCCTCGCGGGAGCGTCCGGCTTCGCGCTGCTGGCGCTCGCCGCCTGCTCCGGCGGCGACGGCCAGGCCGCGCAGCAGAGCCCCGCCGCGTCCACCTCGACCGCACCCGCGACGCGGACGATCACCACCGAGCAGGGCGCCGTCGAGGTCCCCGGCGACCCGCAGCGCATCGTCGTGCTCAGCGGCAGCCTGGCCGGGTACCTGTTCGCCCTCGACGCCCCCGTGGTCGCCACCGACACCCGCGTCCTCGGGGTCACCGACCTCGAAGGCGGTTTCCCGCCGGCCTGGTCGGACGAGGCCACCGCGCAGGGCACCACCGCGCTGCCCGCCGGTGAGGAGCTGAACATCGAGGCCGTCGCCGCCGCCGGACCGGACCTCATCATCGGTGGCGGGCAGGGCATCACGGCCGTCCAGGCGCAGGAGGCCTACGAGGAGCTCAGCGCCCTCGCGCCCACCGTCCTGGTGCCCACCACCACGACCAGCTGGCAGGAGCAGCTGGACCTGGTGGCCGAGGCCACCGGGCGCACCGACGGCGTCGACGCCCTCGTCGACGCCTACGACGCGAAGGTCGAGGAGGTGCGCTCGTCGATCACCGTCCCGGACGGCGACGCGGTCTTCATCCTGTCGCTGCCCGTCGGCAAGCCGTACCTCGTGCCGGCCGACGCGGCACTGCCCGCACTGGCCGAGGAGGTCGGTTTCACCCCCGACGACGTGGTCACCAAGGCCGGGAACCCCACCCTGTACGGCAGCGGGGACTCGTTCGAGGTGAGCCCGGAACTGCTCGCACAGGTCGCCGACGCCCCCACCGCCTTCGTGGTCGCGCTCGGTGGTCCCAGCGTCGAGGAGCTCGCGCAGGACCCGGTGTACGCGGCGCTGCCCGCGTTCCGGAACGGGCAGGTGCACGAGCTCCCCGCGACGAGCTACCGGCCCGACTACGACGGGGCGATGGACGCCCTCGACGCCATCGCCGCCGAGTTCGGCTCGTGAGGAACCCCGGGTGAGGAGGTTCGGTGGGCTGGTCGTCGACCTGGCCCCGCTGCGGGGGACCTGGCCCTGGCCGACGTGCTGCCCTTCGCTCGTGCAGCGCCACACCCCCGACGAGCTGCGGGGGCGGGTCTCCCGCCTGTGGCAGGTGCAGGTGGTGACGGGCGGCGCGGTCGGTTCCGCCGCCGCGGGACTGCTCGGCCGGTGGTTCCCGCCGGACACCGCGATGCTCGTGCACGGCCTGGCCGGCCTCGCCCTCGTCCTGCTGCTCGCCGCCGCCACCCGCCCGCCGTGGCGGTGGCGCACCACCGGGTCCGCGCGGACCCGCGGACCCGCAGGACTGACGACCACAGGGGGACGACCCCGGTGACCGCACCGCACGACCCCACCACCACCGGGCCGGCCGAGCAGCCGGTGCTGCGCCGCTGGGAGGAACTGCTCACGGCCCGCTCCTGACCCGCCCCCTCCCACGGTGATCAAGGAAGTTGCAACTTCCTTGATCACCGTGGGGCTGGGCGGAGGTCG
>NZ_JBJLSE010000011.1:0-72116 GCF_050871845.1 Kineococcus arenarius subsp. arenarius | reverse complement strand
CCAGCGCCGACGCGATCGCACGGAACGACTCCTTCGCCCGCACCCCGATCAAGATGCGTTCGCGCTCGTCGATCGAGAGACGCCCCGCCCGTGGTGCCCATGAGTCTTCCACCCCGCTCAGGAAGCGTTTCTCCCGAACCATCAATCCCACCATCGGGGGCGTGCAGCCGATCTGGCGGGCGATCTCCACCAGGGAGAGGCCGTGGGCGTGCAGCCGGATCGCCAGCTGCTTCTGCGTCGTGGTGAGGACACCGGCCATGCTCAGCTCCCGTCAACGACCCACCATGATCATCTCACGGGTGTTGCGCTGACCGCTTGAGACCGCCGATCCTGCGCTCGGCCTCGATTTTCTTCGCGCGGGAGCTCGACCCGCGCCAGCACTGATCGTCCGCTTCGTCGACGAGATGAGAGTCAAGGGCTTCGCGGTCGAGTCGATCTGCGCCGTGCTCAGCGAGCAGGGCTGCCAGGTCGCCGCGAGGACCTACCGCGCCTGGAAGCAGGGCGTCGCGCCGTCGGCCAGGACGGTGCCCGACGCCCACGTCGTCCACGCCCTGCGGGCGACCAGAGGCGAGGCGGAATCGCTCTACGGGCGGCGCAAGATGCTCGCCCACCTGCGCCGGCAGGGCTTGGCCGTGGCGCACTGCACCGTGGACCGGCTCATGCGAGCCGAGGGCATGAACGGTGTCCGGCGGGCGAAGAAGGTCCGCACCACCGTGCCCGGCAAGGACGGGCGGCGGGCCGGCGACCTGCTCAACCGCGACTTCGCCGCCGAGGCGCCCAACACCGTCTGGGTCGCCGACTTCACCTATGTCCGCACCTGGGCCGGCTTCGCCTACGTCGCCTTCGTCGTCGACGTCTTCGCCCAGCGCATCGTCGGCTGGCACGCGATGAGCAGCAAGCACACCGAGCTGGTGCTGACGTGCCTGCGGATGGCGACGTGGCGGCGCGATTACGACGGGACCCCGGTAGCACCCGGTTTGATCATGCACTCGGATGCCGGGTCGCAGTACACCTCGGTGAAGCTGACCGATCACATGGCCGGCGAGGGCATCGCCGCCTCGATCGGCTCGGTCGGTGACGCCTATGACAACGCGCTGATGGAGACGGTGATCGGGCTGTTCAAGACCGAGTGCATCCGCCCTGGCCCCTTCCACGACGGGCCGCTGAGGACCCTCAGCGACGTCGAGTACGCCACCGCCGCCTGGGTGGAGTGGTGGAACAACGCCCGCCTGCACTCCAGCCTGGGCTACATCCCGCCCGCCGAAGCCGAGGCCGCCCACTACGCTGCGATCATCGCGGCCCAACCGGAGCCGCGACCCGTTTGAAGACGGCAGAAAAGCCGTGACGCTTCACTGCGACTCGACGTGGACCCGGGTCACCCTGACGCCCTTCCCGCTGCACTGACCACCACTGCTGCTGATCCCGCTCATCCGGAGCGCCGGTGCACGAGCAGGACGTCGCAGCGTGAACTCACCCTCGACGGTAGAGGCGCGTCGACGACGCGACCAGCCGAAGCGGGACCCGGCCGAGCGGCACCGTCGGGAACTGCTGCACGATCCCACGACAGGTCGAGGCCCCACCCGCCCGCGCAGGGGCCGGCCCGCCACCGTCGCCGTCGGCCGAGGCGTCAGCGACCCCGGAGGACCGCCGACGTGGGCTGCGACCGACGAGGAGCCGGCCGCAGCACGATCGCCCTGCCTCTGCACTCGCCCCAGCGGCCCGGCGCGCCCGCAGCAGGGGTGCTGGAGCTGTGCTTCCACCGCGCCCAGCCCGCCCCGGGCGAACAGCCGGCTGGTGGTGCGTTCGACCACCCAGCGGTGCCGGCCCAGGCGCTGGCTGGAGTCGATGCCGATCCGCGCGGTGCGTGCGGCGACAGTTCGCCGGCGCAGGTAGGCGCGCGCTCGGCGGTTGGAGCAGCGCCGCCGGGAGCGGGACATCAGCCGCGAGGAGGTGGAGCAACTGCTGACCGACGCCTGCGTCAGCTCGAGTGAGGACGGCGCCGAGCTCCTGGCGCACCCGGACAGCGACCTGGTCGTCGTCTACGCAGTCGGTCGGCCGCAAGGCCCCTCTCCCGGTCCTGGTGACCGTCTACCGTGCCGCCGGCGGGGGCCGCCACCCGACGCCACCGCGGCAGCGCCTCGAAGCGTGCTCACCAGCACGCAACTCCCAGGCACTGCCCGCGGAACCGGTGCGTCAGCGTCACCACGTTGCGACGGTCCGCTCCTCGATGTAACGGAAGTCGAAGTCGTCACCCAGACCGGGGCGGGTCGGCATGGCGACGAAACCGTCGCCGTCCAGCGGGTCGATCGCGGAGTTCAGGTGCGGGGGCACCTCGTCGTAGTCGTAGTGCGGGTGCAGCAGGCCCCGCTCGTACCACCGCCCGTTGGTCATGGCGCCCAGGATCGTGAGGTTTCCTGAACCGCCACCGTGGATCTCGCACTCCATCCCGAAGGCTTCCGCCAGGTGCACCGTCTTCAGCGTCGGTGAGATGCCGGCTCCAGTGTTCACACCAGCGCGGACGATGTCGCTGGCGCCGGCCACGATCCACTCCGCGCGCACGTGGTACTTTCCAAACGCCACCTCGGGGCCGATGACGGGGATGTCGAGCTGGTCAGCCAGCCACCGGTAGGACTGCATCGACGCCTCCTCCATCGGCTCCTGAAACCAGGTGAAACCCAACTCCTGGATGCCCTTGCCCAGGTAGAGGGCTTCCAGTCGGGTGTACCAGTGGTTGGCGTCCAGCATCAGCGGTACGTCAGGCCCCACGGCTTCGCGGACCGCGGTGCACGCCTTGAGGTCCATGCGGACGTCGGGTGCGCCAGGCACCGGTGGCATCCACGTGTGCAGCTTCAGCGCGGTGTAACCTGCTCGAGCAACTGGAGGGCGAACTGTCCGTAGTCCTCCGGACTGCCCAACCCTCCGGCGACGTCGTCCCCGCACATGGTGCTGCCGTAGGCGGGCACCCGGTCGCGTGCCCCGCCAAGCAGTTTCCACGTCGGCATGTCGAGCTTCCGACCGGCCAGGTCCCACAACGCCTGCTCGACGGCACTGAGGGTGCGGTCGAGGAGCGCACCGGTGCTGCCGCGCTGCTCCGGGGCCAGCCGCTGCCACAGGTGTTCGCGGTCGAAAGGGTCGTTGCCGAGCAGAACCGGACGGACGTAGTGCTCGATGAGGTGGGCGCGTACCGAGTCCGCCGGCGCGGCCAGGCAGTACCCGGTGCAGCCATCGGTGTCCGTGATGCTCAGCAGCGCCGCGTGCACCTCCCGTCTCGGTCCGGGGTGGGCGTGGCCGTCGCTGTCGACGCTCATCCGGGTGGTGGTGCGGAAGGTGGTCACGTTCACGTCGGCGATGGTCGCGCCCACGGTTCCTCCTGTGTCGAGAGCGGTGGTGAAGGTGGTGCTGTGCCTCACCGGCGGCTGCCGATGTTCGTGGTGTCCGCTGACCCCCGGTCGTCGAGCGCGACCGCGACGAAGTCGCGGCGGGACGGGTCGAGGAGTCCCAGGTGGTGGAGCTGGACCTGGCGGGAACCGGCGGCGACCCGATCCAGGTGGAGGACCACCCTGCCCGGGTCCTCCCACACGGGATCGGCCGGTTCGCGCACGGGGTGGGACGGCGATCGCGCGGTCGCCTCGTCGACGGCCGTGGAGCGCCACCACGCCACGCAGCGGGCAGGCGGAAGGACCGAGGAGGTCGCTGTCCCGCTGGCGCTGGAGCCTCACGGCACGTCGCTGGTGTGCACCGCGACCTTCGTGCCCGAGCCGACCTCTCGTGCGGTCCGTGCACGCGTCGACGAGCTCGCGGGCACGGCCCTGGTGGACACCGCCGAGCAGTCGAACGGCTCCAGGCCCCAGGGTGTCGTCGACACACCGAGGACCGGCGGCACTGACGGCTTCACGCACCGCTCGGGCCACGTCGTCGTCCGGCCCGGCGCCGCGCCGCACCGTTCGGCAGCTCGTGCAGGCGGACAGCGAGAGGAGGGTCCGTGCCGTGCTGATCACCGCCGGGAAGCCGGACTCGTCGTGAGCGGCCCCGCGCGTCACCCCCATCGCCGCAACGACTTCGAGCACCAGCGCCTCGACCTCCGGGTGACGGGCCGCCTCGCGAGCCAGAGAGGTGCAGAAGTCCACGCCCCTGGGGCAGGAGGGGCGCAGCCCGTGGGGGGTCGGCGTCTCCGCAGGCGTTGGGAACGAGGAGGTCCGGGTGCGCCGTCCCGAGTCGGCTGTCGTGGGTGAGGACCGGCCAAGGGGCCTGCGGCTGGGGTGTTCGCACGTCACTTCCCCTTTCGGTCCACCCGCTGCGCCTGCGTCAGGGCGTCGGCCCACGTGGCGGCGAAGTCGGACGGAGAGGGGTCCCCGACCAGGACCTGTTGCCACAACGGGCCCGTCTGACTCTCCAGGATGGCGCCGAACTGCGGCAGGTACAGGAGCGGATCGACCACGGTGGTGCCCGGCCCCCGAGGGTCATGCGGAGGTGAGCTGGAAGCCCACCCTTGAGGACAGCCAGTGTTCCGCTGGCTCCACAGGTGCGTCAACGAGTACGCCAAGATTCCTCTCGAGGAATCGGCGAGCACAAGATCGAGAAGCAGCTGACGGGTGACGCATCAGCCGACCGGGTGCTTGCTGTCGTCGCCGTCTGGACCGTCGCGCTCTGCATCCTCCGGTGGCATGCCGGTGACCTCGTCGGGCAGCTTGGGCGCCGGCGGCACCCACGCGCGCAGCGGTTGGACGACACCGCGGTAGAAGTTCTCCAGCGCCTCGGTGACCGAGGGGATGAACGCCCCCTTCACCCCCGAGCGCTTGGTGCCCATCGTCGTGGTGCGCGTCAACGTGAACGCAGCGACCTCGGCGCTCTTGTCGGGCAGCAGCGCACCAGGGGAATCACGCACGTCGCGCAACTGCTCGCAGGTGCTCTCGGCCCGCCCGGTGAAGTGCGTCTCGATCAGCAGGTCGGCGGGGGCGTCCTTCAGCTGGCGCAGCAGCCAGCTGATCCGCCGTTGCCCACCACCTTCCTGCGGGGCGGACAGCCGCACGGACGTGCGTACCCGCGCGGTGCGCAGATCCGCCACGATGCCGACCGGACCCGCTGCCCCGGGCACCCGCAAGGTGGCCTCCAGCTGCCCGCTCTCCGCCAGCTGCGCGGTGGTGGCCTTCAGGCGCGCGGCCGGGTCGGTGGCAATCTTGCGCGGCAGCACGTGAACCACCGAAACCCCCAGCTCCGCGGTCAGGCGAAGGCGCAGCTGGCGCACCAGGCGGATCCACGACTCGGCCACGGCCGGTGCCTTGCGATCACTGGCGCGCAGCGTTCCGGCGGCGACCGACTCACGCACGCCCACCCACGCCGGTCCCATGTCCTCGAAACCCGCAGCCCCCGAGCGGGGGTGCTGCAGGTAGCGGATCAGCTCGGCCAGCAGCCACGCCTGCAGCGCGTCACCGACCCCGCGGTGGCTCAGGGTCATCTGCGCCTCGTGCACCACCTCGGCCCAGGACAGGTGGAACAGGGCGACCTTGCCGCGCAGCTTGCGCCGGTCCACCTCCACCGGGTGCTCACCGGCATCGGGAGCGATCTCGTTGGAGATGGTGATCACCGCGTCGAAGCCCTGCTCGCGGGCGACGTCGAGGTAGTTCTCCACCTGCGCCCGGCGCAGCTGCCCGTCGCCGGTCTTGACCTCCACCAGGCCGGTCCACTCCCGCCCGGCGCGTGCGATGCGGATCACCCCGTCGGGGATCACGGTGGCCTCGCCCAGCGTGAACGGGGTCTCCAGGTAGGTCTCTACCGCTCCGCCGGGGGCGTCGAAGTGGCCGGTCAGCCCGCGCGCGAAGGCCCGCACCCCCATCATCGTGGCCAGCAGCGCGGAGGTGGCGCGCTTCTCCTGCTCCTCTCCCGAGCCCACCCCGGAGATGGAGAACACCCGCGCTGCCTGCCAGGACTCCTCCAGCCGCAGCCGCAGCGCCGGTGGCACCGGCACCGCCGCACGGGCTGCCTTGGTCTTGCGGGTGCGCACCCCTTTGGCCGCCACCGCCGTGGACGTCACCGCGGACGCAGCCGTGGCCGTGTTCCCGGCGAGCGCCGGGGCAGGCGAGGAGGGCGCGGCGGGCGCGACGGGGCCCTCCTCGTCGACGGGGCCTGCCTCGTCAGCGGAGCCCGCGTCGCCGGCGAAACCGGCGAACCCGGCGCTGGCGGCACGCTCGTCCGCTGTGGCCGGTGCACCCGTCGCACCGGATGAGGCAGTGGCCGCATCCGAAGCGGCAGCCAGCTCGCCGTCCTCCGTGCGGTCCGTGCGGTCCGTGCGGTCCCCGTCAGGCTCGACCACCTCGATGAGGTCATCACCGCCACCGTCGCCGGCCGGGTGGGCGTCCTGCATCGGCAGCTCCGCGGACGTACCTGCCTGGTCGAGGTGTACCTGCTCGAGCGGTGCCTGTCTGGTGCCGTCGGCGGACACGGCAGCGGCGGCGGAGCTGGCGTCGAAGGCGCCTACCGCTGTATCGCCAGCTTCCCCGGCACCGTCGCCGGCATCGTGATCGGCGCTGTCGTCGATGCGGTCGTCCTCGTCGTCGCGGTCGTCCTCGTCGTCGCGGTCGTCCTCGTCGTCGCGGTCGTCCTCGTCGTCGCGGTCGTCCTCGTCGTCGCGGTCGTCCTCGTCGTCGCGGTCGTCCTCGTCGTCGCTGTCGGCCACGTCGACGCCGAAGTCCTGCGCCAGCCCGGCCAGGCCGCTGTCCCAGCCCTGCCCCACGGCGCGGACCTTCCAGTCCTGCTCGCGCCGGTACAGCTCGGCCAGCACCAGCACCGTCTCGCTGCCGGCCTGATCCGCCGCGACGTGCGCGAGGACTTCCCCACCGGCGCTGAGCACCAGCCGCAGGCCCGGCACCTGCCCGAAGGTGCCCTCCGAGACGCTGGCGGCCAGCACGACGAACCAGGTGTTCTCGCCGACCTCGTCCAGGTCGATGCCGACGCGCTCGGCGGCGCCGCCCTCGGTGCTGGTGCGCCCCAAGTGCCGCACCGCCCCGTCCGGTGAGGCGGTCTGGTTGTAGAAGACGAAGTGCTCATCGCTGAGCACCCGGCGATCGGCGCTCAGCAGCAGCGCGGAAGCGTCGATGTCCGCGACACCGTCTTCGCTCTCGTCCCAGTTGAGCACCGCGCGCAGACGGCGAGCGTGCGGTGGCAGCGCCCGGTTCGCGCCCCGAGGCAACGTCATCTCCTCCACCCCACCAGTCTCACGCACAGTGACGGTTCCCGCAGCGAACCAGCCCGAAGCCCCCTCCAGCCCCTTCCCTGCCTGCGAGCGCCGAGACAGCGAACGCCCGACCCGTGGGTGCACGGCCCGTGGGCGCACGGCGCACGAGCGTCGGGACCCCGGTGCGCGTCACCACTGGACTGGGGCCCTGAGCGCACGGCTGATCACGAGCACGGCTGGTCGAGGGCGAGCCTGGCGGCTGCGGCGGTCCACTGCTGGCGACGGAGCTCGTGCCCCGACCGGGTGAGCTCTGCCGCCGGGCAGGCACGCGCTGGCAGGTGCTCGTAGAGCCTGGCACCGGGGTGTCGCCGCCGGCGCGCTGCCCGAAGTCACCACGGTCGACTCCAGCAGCGAAGGTGGTCCGTCGAACCGGGCGGTGGGCGCCAAGGGTCTGCTGCACCGTTCGGTGACGACCGAACCAGGGGCGTTCCCCTGGGCCTCGTGGGCCATCGCTGGGTCTCCACCTGCGAGCTCCTCGGCGGGTACTCACGGAGCTTCACCCGGTGGCCCTCACCCACGTCCCGGACACGCCGGGAGCTGGTCGGGCCGAGTTGCTCCACCCCGGCGGACTCACCCCGGAATCCGCTCGTGATCGGCGTGCAACCCGCTCCCCGAACGGCGGACCGACGCTCGACGGGGCGGCGCCGACCGCGGCGACCGGGCGCTCTCCCGGTCGTGGGCACCCGCTCCGCCCGAGCGATGGAGGCGTCTGCGAGCGCCGTGGGTGGTGGAACGGACCTTCCCTGTTCGCGAGGTCTGAACGCGCGGTACGCGACGGCGAACGCGACCCCTTCTCACGCGGTGAGGGGGACCTCCTGCCCGGCCAGGTCCAGCTCGCCGCGCGCGCCCGCCCAGCGCACCGAGTCCGCCACCGCGGCCTGCGAGGTGAAGCGCGGCGCGTAGCCGAGCAGGGCGCGCGCCTTGGCGATCGAGGCGCTGTGGCTGCGGGAGAGGTGCTCCCAGGACGCCTGGGCGTGCTCACCGGCCAGCTCGCGGAACTCTTCCCAGCCCACGTGGCGCAGCACCGGCTCGCGCCCGAACCAGCCGGCGACCGCCGCGGCGAGGCCGCGCACGGTCAGGGCCCGTTCGGAGACGACGTGGAAGCTCTCCCCCACCGCCCGCGAGCGCCGGTGCAGGGCCAGCTCGAAGGCCTGGGCGACGTCGTCGGCGTGGACGTGGTGCAGGGTCTCCAGCCCCAGGCCCGGTACGGGCAGTTCGGCGCCGGTGGCCAGGGCGTGCCAGACGGCGGGGTCGAGGTTGCCGAGCGGGGTGATCACGGGCCAGCCGGCGCCGCTGATGTGCCCGGGGTGCAGCACGGTGCAGGGCAGCCCGCCGGTGCGGGTCTCGGCGTGCAGGAGCCGCTCGATCTCGGCCTTGCGGGTGCCGTAGTCGCCGAACGGCTCGCGCGGGTCGCCCTCGGTCAGGGGTGAGGCGGTGGCGGGGCCGTGGACCCAGATGGTGCCGGCGTGCAGCAGGTGCCCGCAGCGCCCGCGCAGGGCGTCGACGAGCTGGGTGGCGGAGGCGGGGGTGAAGCAGATCAGGTCGATCACGGCGTCGGGGTGCAGGGCGGCGATGCGCCCGGCGAAGGTGCCGGCGGTGTCCTCGGCGTCGCGGTCGGCGAGCACCTGCTGCACGCGCGACCAGGCGGGGTCGGGGTGGTACGGCTGGCGGGTGCCGCGGCTGACGGCGACGACGTCGTGGCCGGCGCGCACCAGCCGGGGCACCAGGTGGGTGCCCACGTGACCGGTCGCCCCGATGACCACGACGCGCACGGCGCTTCCCCTCGTCCGGCGGCGGGCTTCGCCCGTCGTGGCGGGATCGTGGCACGAGCGGGCCCGGCGCGCGAGGCGGTGCTGTGCGCGCCGGGGTTCAGCCGATCTGCTGCGGGTCCACCCGCACCCGCACCAGCGGCAGCTTGCGCACGCTGCGCCCGGCGGTGACGGTCTTCAGGGCGCGGGCCAGGTCGGTGGAGGCCTCGTGCGGCACGCGCACGACGGTGCGCACGACCGGTGCGGTGCCGGGCCGCTCGGGCAGCGGGATGGGGCCCAGCAGGCGCGCGGGGGTGCCCGGGGGCAGGGCGGCGACGGTCGCGGCGGCGGCCTCGGCCACGTCGGCGGCGGGGCCGATCAGGCCGGCGAAGCGGGCGGCGGGCGGCAGGTCCAGCTCGGCGCGCTGGGCCAGCTCGCGCTCGGCGAAGCCGGCGGGGTCCCAGCGCACCAGGGCCTGCACGGCGGCGGCCTGCGGGTCGGCGACGACGACGACGGCGCCGCCGGCGGTGACGGGCCGCACCAGGGCGGCGGCTTCGCACCAGCGGCGCAGCGCCTCCTCCTGGGCGCGCAGGTCGGGGCGGTTCAGCAGCGCCCAGCCGTCCAGGAGCAGGGCGGCGGCGTACCCGCCGGGGGCGTGCGGTTCGGCGCCGGGGGTGGCGATGACCAGGGACGGTTCGGCGGGCACGTCGTCGAGCACGCGTGAGCCGCCGGAGGTGCGCACGTCCACCCCGGGGAAGGCGCGCCCGAGCTCCTCGGCGGTGCGCCGGGCGCCGGTGACCACCGCGCGCAGGCGCGTGTCGCCGCAGGTGGGGCAGGTCCAGTCGGTGGCCGGGCGCCCGCACCAGCGGCAGGAGGCGGGCTGGTCGTCGGCGGTGATGGCCAGCGGGCCGTGGCAGGCGGTGCAGCGGGCCGGTTCGCGGCAGGTGCGGCACGCCAGGGTCGGCACGTACCCGGTGCGCGGCACCTGCACCAGCACGGGGCCGCGGCGCACGGCCTCGCGCAGGACGCGCCAGCCGTCGCTGGGCAGGCGGGCCGCGGCGGCCAGGGGGTCCTGGGCGTCGGGGCCGGTGGTGCCGGCCACCGCGATGCGCGGAGCGCCGGCGCGCACGACCTCGCGCTCGGCCAGCACCGCGCGCGCCCAGCCGCGCTCGAGCAGCACCTGGGTCTCGGCGGTGCGGGTGCGCCCGGCGAACAGGGCGGCCGCCCCGGTGGCGTCGGCGCGCAGCACGGCGACCTCGCGGGTGTGCGGGTAGGGGGCGCGCTGCTCGGCGTGGGAGTCGTCGCCGTCGTCCAGGACGGCCAGCAGGCCCAGGTTCGGCAGGGGCGCGAAGACCGCGGCGCGGGTGCCGGCCACGACGCGGGCGCGCCCGGTCAGGGCCTGGAGGAACGCGCCGTAGCGGGCGGCGGGACCGGCCTCGGCCTCCAGCAGGACGTGCGCGCCGGCGGGCAGGCGCCGGGTCAGGGCGGCGTCCAGGCGCAGCAGGTCGCGGTGGTCGGGCACCACCAGCAGGGCGGTGCGCCCGGAGGCCAGGGTGGCGCGCGCGGCCACGGCCAGGGCGTCGGGCAGGTCGGTGCCCGGCGCGAGGGTGGCCACCGCGCGCGGGCCGGCGCCGGCGGCCAGGTGGGTCAGGAAGGCGCGACCGGCGCTGTGCCGCTGCCACCCGGCGAGGTCCTCGCCGGCGGCGACCGGGTCGGGCACCGGCTCGTGGTGCACCGCCTCGGCGCGCAGCAGCGCCTCCTCGGCGCCGGCGTGCCGGCCGGGCACGGCCAGGCGCACGACGTCGGCCAGGGTGCCGGCGTAGTGCTCGGCGACCTGCTCGCACAGGGTGAGGACCTGCGGGCTGAGCACGGGCAGGCCGGAGACGACGCGCCGCAGCCGCGCGAGCTTGCCGGGGTGCTCGCTGGCGGCCGTGCGCGCCAGCACCCACCCCTCGGCGTCGCTGCCGGCGAAGGGCACCCGCACCAGCCGGCCCGGTTCGGCGGTGTGCTCCATGGAGGCCGGCACGAGGTAGTCGAAGGGGCGGTCCAGGTGCGGCAGGGGCACCGAGACCAGCACCCGGGCCACCGGGTCGGTGCCGGCCACGCCCTCCAGGGGCTTGCCGCGCCGCCCGGCGGGCCCGCGCGGGCTCTTGCGGGCGGGCTTGCGGGGGGCTTCGGCCGCCGGGGCGGCGGTGGGCTCCGGCGCGGGTGCCCCGGCGTCCTGCGGCCCCTGCCCGCGCGGCCCTGGCTCGTCCGGGGCCGGGGCGCCGGGGCCCTGCTCGCTCAGCTGCCCGTGGCGGCGCGCAGCGCATCGACGCGGTCGGTGCGCTCCCAGGTGAACCCGGGCAGCTCGCGGCCGAAGTGGCCGTACGCCGCGGTCGGTGCGTACACGGGCGCCAGCAGCTGCAGGTCGCGCACGATGGCGGCCGGGCGCAGGTCGAACACCTCGCGGATGGCGGCCTGGATGCGCCCCAGCGCCACCTGCTCGGTGCCGAAGGTCTCCACGTACAGGCCCACCGGGTGCGCCTTGCCGATGGCGTAGGCCACCTGCACCTCGCAGCGGCTCGCCAGGCCGGCGGACACGACGTTCTTGGCGACCCAGCGCATCGCGTAGGCGGCGGAGCGGTCCACCTTGGAGGGGTCCTTGCCGCTGAAGGCGCCACCGCCGTGGCGGGCCATGCCGCCGTAGGTGTCCACGATGATCTTGCGGCCGGTCAGTCCGGCGTCGCCCATGGGGCCGCCGATCTCGAAGCGGCCGGTGGGGTTGACCAGCAGGCGGATGTCGGAGGTGTCCAGCTCCAGGCCCTCCAGCACCGGCTCGATCACGTGCCGGCGCACGTCCGGGGTGAGGGTCTTGACCAGGTCCACGCCCGGCTCGTGCTGGGTGGACAGCACCACGGTGTCCAGGGTGACGGGCTTGTCGCCGTCGTAGCCGATGGTCACCTGCGTCTTGCCGTCCGGGCGCAGGTAGGGCACCTCGCCGTCCTTGCGCACCTGCGCCAGGCGCTGGGCCAGGCGGTGCGCCAGGTGGATCGGCAGCGGCATCAGCTCGGGGGTGTCGTCGCAGGCGTAGCCGAACATCAGGCCCTGGTCGCCGGCGCCCTGAAGGTCGAGCGGGTCGGCGCCGGCGGTGTCGCCGTACCCGGCCTGGCGGTTCTCCCAGGCCTCGTCCACGCCCTGGGCGATGTCCGGGGACTGCGAGCCGATGGAGACCTCGACCCCGCAGGTGCGCCCGTCGAAGCCCTTGGCGGAGGAGTCGTAGCCGATCTCCAGCAGGGTGCGGCGCACGATGGTGGGGATGTCGGCGTACGCCTCGGTGGTGACCTCGCCGGCCACGTGCACCAGCCCGGTGGTGACCATGGTCTCCACCGCCACCCGGCTGCGGGGGTCGCGCGCCAGCAGGGCGTCCAGGACGCCGTCGGAGATCTGGTCGCAGATCTTGTCGGGGTGGCCCTCGGTCACCGACTCGGAGGTGAACAGGCGCAGCGGGGTGGTCACGGGGCTCCAGTCTCGGGGGTCTCGGGGACCTGCGGGGTGATCGCGGTCAGCATAGGCACCACCGCGTCCCACACCGCGTCGGCGACGACGTCCTTGCTGCTCTCGGGCACGGTGCGCTCGGTGCCGTCGGCGCCCAGCAGGACCACCTCGTTCGTGGCGGTGGCGAAGCCCCTGCCCTCGCCGACCTCGTTGAGGACGAGCAGGTCGCAGCCCTTGCGGGCCAGCTTGGCGCGCCCGTGCTGCAGGACGCTGCCGGAGGCGTCACCGGTCTCGGCGGCGAAGCCGACCAGGACGGGCCCGCGGGCCCCGGTGCCGCCGCCGGCGCTGGTGGTGCCGGTGCCGGTGCCGGTGCTGCGGGTGGCGACCAGCTCCGCCAGCACGTCGGGGTTGCGCTCGAGGACCACGACGGGGTCGCGGGCGGGGTCCTCGGACTTCTTGATCTTGCTCTCGGCGCGGGTGGCGGGGCGGAAGTCCGCCACCGCGGCGGCCATGACGACCGCGTCGGCGCCGGCGGCTGCGGCGA
This sequence comes from Kineococcus arenarius subsp. arenarius, assembly GCF_050871845.1. NCBI lineage: Bacteria > Bacillati > Actinomycetota > Actinomycetes > Kineosporiales > Kineosporiaceae > Kineococcus > Kineococcus arenarius. The sequence goes on along the minus strand of NZ_JBJLSE010000011.1, from coordinate 59,116 downwards.
GCACGGCCTCGCGCAGCTCCAGCGCGGTGCCCACCGGCACGACGTGCACGGCCGACGGGGCGGGCACCTCCAGGTGCGCGGCCACCAGGGTCACGCGCGCGCCGCGGGCGGCGGCCGCGGCCGCCAGCGCCACGCCCTGGCGGCCGGAGGAGCGGTTGCCCAGGAAGCGCACCGGGTCCAGCGGCTCGCGGGTGCCGCCGGCGGAGACGACCACGCGCCGCCCGGCCAGGTCGCCGCGGCGCGCTCCGGAGCCCAGCAGGCGCCGGCACGCGGCGGCGATCTCGGACGGCTCGGGCAGGCGGCCGGGACCGGTGTCGGCACCGGTCAGCCGCCCGGAGGCGGGTTCCAGGACGGTGACGCCGCGCGAGCGCAGCAGCGCGACGTTGTCCTGCACCGCCGGGTGCTGCCACATCTCGGTGTGCATGGCCGGGGCCAGCAGCACCGGGCAGGTCGCCGTCAGCAGCACGTTGGTCAGCAGGTCGTCGGCCAGGCCGTGCGCGGCGCGCGCCAGCAGGTCGGCGGTGGCGGGGGCCACCACCACGAGGTCGGCGTGCCGGCCCAGGCGCACGTGCGGGACCTGCTCGGCGCCGGTCCACACGTCGGTGGCCACCGGGTGCCCGGACAGGGCCTCGAAGGTGGCGCGGCCCACGAAGCGCTCGGAGGCGGCGGTGGGCACGACGGTGACGTCGTGGCCGGACTCGGTGAGCTCGCGCAGCAGCACCGCGGCCTTGTAGGCCGCGATGCCGCCGGCGACCCCCAGCACGACCCGCGGGCCGCGGGCGGGGCTCACTGCTCGGTGGGCTCCGAGGTCAGCAGGCCCTCGTTGATCTCGCGCATGGCCACCGACAGGGCCTTCTCCTGCACGTGGGTCTCCACCAGCGGGCCGACGTACTCCAGCAGGCCCTCGCCCAGCTGGGAGTAGTAGGCGTTGATCTGCCGGGCGCGCTTGGCGGCGTAGATGACCAGCGCGTACTTGGAGTCGGCGGCCGTCAGCAGGTCGTCGATGGGCGGGTTGGTGATGCCCTCGGGCGACGCGACGGTTCCAGCCACGGTGACTCTCCTCGGTTCGGGGGTGCCCCCGTCGGGCGACGGGCAGACCCGCCCATCCTACGAGCTCGCCAGGCCCATCCACCCCACGAGCTCGTCGGTGGCGCGCTGGACGTCGTCGTTGTAGATCGTCACGTCGAACTCCGGCTCGGCGGCCAGCTCCACGCGCGCGGTGGCCAGGCGCCGCTCGCGCTCGGCCTCGGTCTCGGTGCCGCGCCCGACCAGGCGGCGCACCAGCTCCTCCCAGCTGGGCGGGGCCAGGAAGACGAAGCGGGCCTCGGGCATCGCCTGGCGCACCTGCCGGGCGCCGGCCAGGTCGATCTCCAGCAGCGCCGGGCGCCCGGAGGCCAGCACCTGCTGCACGGGCCCGCGGGGGGTGCCGTAGCGGTGCCGGCCGTGCACGCGGGCCCACTCCAGCAGCTCGCCGCGCTCGACGTAGCCGTCGAAGGTCTCCTCGGAGACGAAGTGGTAGTGCACCCCGTCGACCTCGCCGGGCCGCTGGGGGCGGGTGGTCGCCGACACCGAGATCCACACCTCGGGGTAGCGCCGGCGCAGGTCGGCCGAGACGGTGCCCTTGCCCACGGCGGTGGGCCCGGCCAGGACGGTCAGGCGCGCGGGGCCGGGGGCGTGCGGGCGGTGCTGGACCGGGGGGTGGTGCGCGTCGCTCACGGGCGGGCCGCGCTCCCGTTCGCGTTCCCGTTCGCGCTCGCCGGCGCCGCGCCGGCGGCGCCCGCGGCGCCACCGGCACCGTCCCGGCCGCCCTCGGCGCCCTCACCGCCGGTGGCCCGCGCGCCGCCGAAGCGCTCCACGAGGGCGGCGATCTGGTGCGCGCCCAGCCCGCGCACGCGCCGCGACTCCGAGATGCCGATCTCGGCCATGATCTGCCGGGCGCGGACCTTGCCGACGTTGGGCAGGGACTCCAGCAGCGCGGAGACCTTCATCTTGCCCAGCACCTCGTTCTCCTGGCCCTCCCGGACGACGTCCTCCAGGGAGCCGCCGGCGTACTTCAGGCGGTTCTTCACCTCCGCGCGCTCGCGTCGGGCGGCGGCCGCCTTCTCCAGTGCGGCTGCGCGCTGTTCGGCGGTCAGGGGAGGCAGGGCCACGGTGTCACCTCGGGTCGTCCGGCTGGGGCAGGCCCGCTGGTCAGCAGGCGGGTCGGCGCAGCTGGTCAGGGCGTGCGCGGCAACCTAGCGACACCCCGCGGGCAGCGGCAACGGCGGGGTCGTCTCAGGCGGCGGCCCGCGCGGGCAGGCGCCCGGACTCGATGTCCTCGGCCCAGTGGCAGGCGACCCGCTGCTCGGCGGGGTGCCCGGCCACGGTGCGCAGCGCGGGGCGCTCGTCGGCGCAACGGGTGGGCTGCACCCACGGGCACCGGGTGCGGAAGCGGCACCCGGAGGGCGGGTCGGCGGGGCTGGGCAGGTCGCCGGTCAGCACGATGCGCTCGCGGCGCTCCTCGGCCACGGGGTCGGGCACGGGCGCCGCGGACAGCAGCGCGCGCGTGTAGGGGTGCAGCGGGCGCGCGTACACCGGCGCGCTGGGCCCCTCCTCGACGATGCCGCCGAGGTACATCACGCCCACGGTGCTGCTGACGTGCTTGACGACGGCCAGGTCGTGGGCGATGACGAGGTAGGTCAGGCCCAGCTCGCGCTGCAGCTCCTCCAGCAGCACGAGCACCTGCGCCTGCACGGACACGTCCAGCGCGGAGACGGGCTCGTCGGCCACGAGCAGGTCGGGTTCGAGCACCAGGGCTCGGGCGATGCCCACGCGCTGGCGCTGCCCGCCGGAGAACTCGTGGGGGTAGCGCCCGGCGGCGGCGACGGGCAGGCCCACCCGGTCCAGCAGCTCGCGCGCCCTGGCGCGGTGGGCGCGCGGGCCGCCGGGCAGGCCGTGCACGGCCATCGGCTCGGTCAGGGCGCTCTCCACGCTCTGGCGGGGGTCCAGGCTGGCCAGCGGGTCCTGGAAGACCATCTGCAGCCGGCGCCGCTCGCGGCGCAGCGCCTCGGGCCCCAGCGACAGCAGGTCGGTGCCGGCGACGACGACGGACCCGGCGGTGGGCTCGGTCAGGCGCAGCACGGCCCTGCCCAGGGTGGACTTGCCGCAACCGGACTCCCCCACCAGCCCGTAGGTCGTGCCGCGCGGGACGTCGAGGTCGACCCCGTCGACGGCGCGCACCGCGCCCGCGGTGCGGCGCAGGAGCCCGGTGCGGACGGGGTAGTGCACCTGCAGCCCGCGTACGGACAGCAGGGGCTGCACGGCGGTGGCGGCCACCTCGGGTTCGAGCGCGGCGCTCACCGGGCACCGCCGGCGGCGAGCGGGGCGCCTGCGGGGTGCACGCAGCGGGCCCGGTGCCCCGGTGCCTGCTCGGCCAGGGCGACCTCCCCGCCGCGGCAGGCGTCGTCCCCGCGCGCGCAGCGGGGCAGGAAGGCGCAGCCCTCGCTCCAGGGCAGCCGGTCGCGCACGGTGCCGGGCACGGGCCGCAGGGCGGTGCCCTCGGGGGCGTCCACGCGGGGCACGGCGCCGAGCAGGCCGGTGGTGTAGCGGTGGCGCGGGGCGGCGAACAGCTCCCGCCGCGGGGCCTGTTCGACGACGCGGCCGGCGTACAGGACGTTGACGCGGTCGCAGGTGCCGGCGACCACGCCGAGGTCGTGGGTGATGAGCAGCATGGCGGTGCCGGACTCCCGGACGAGGGTGGTCAGCAGGTCGAGGACCTGCGCCTGGATGGTGACGTCGAGGGCGGTGGTGGGCTCGTCGGCGATGATCAGCCTCGGCGAGCAGGCCAGGGCGGTGGCGATGAGCACCCGCTGGCGCATCCCGCCGGAGAGCTGGTGGGGGTACTCCCCCGCCCGGCGGCGCGGGTCGGGGATGCCGACGCGGCCCAGCAGGTCCACTGCCTCGGCCTTCGCCCGGGCGCGGGTGAGGTCGGTGTGCGCGCGCAGCACCTCGGTCAGCTGCCGGCCAAGCGTCAGCACGGGGTTCAGCGAGGTCATGGGGTCCTGGAACACCATGGCCAGGTCCTTGCCGCGCCGGCGGGCCAGCTGCGCCGGCGGCAGCGTCAGCAGCTCGGTGCCGTCGAAGCGCACCGAGCCGCTGACGTGCGCGCCCCGGCGGGGCAGCAGGCCCATGACGGCCAGGGAGGTCACGGACTTGCCGCAGCCGGACTCGCCGACCAGGCCGACGACCTCGCCTGCGCCGACGGTGAAGGAGACGCCGTCCACGGCGGTGACGGGTTCCTGGCCGCGGCGGGTGAAGCGCACCCGCAGGTCCTGCACCGCCAGCAGGGGCTCGGGGGTGCGGCCGGGCTGGGGCTGGGGCTGGGGAGTGCTCACCGGTCGCTCCGGGGGTCGAGGGCCTCGCGCAGCGCCTCGCCGAGCAGGGTGAAGCCCAGCGCGGTGACGGCGATGCACAGGCCGGGGTAGAGCGCCAGGTGCGGCGCCTGCTCCAGGCGCGCCTGGGCGGTGACGAGCATGCGGCCCCACTCGGCGACGGCGGGGTCCGGGTCGCCCAGGCCGAGGAAGGACAGGGCGGCGACCTCGATGACCGCGGTGGCCAGCACGAGGGTGGCCTGCACCAGCACCGGGCCCAGGGAGTTGGGCAGCATGTGGCTCACGACGATGCGCCGGGGACGCAGCCCCAGCGAGCGCAGCGCCACGACGTACTCCTGCCCGCGCTGCGCCAGCAGCGAGGCCCGCAGCAGCCGGGCGAAGACCGGCACCTGGGCGGCGGCGATGGCCAGCATGATCGAGGCGCCGCTGCGCCCGAGGACGGCGGCGACGGAGACGGCCAGCAGCAGCGACGGGATGGACAGCAGTACGTCGACCACGCGCATGACGGCGGTGTCGACCCACCCGCCGACGCCGCCGGCCAGCAGGCCCAGGGCGGCGCCGACGGCCAGGCCCACCGCGGTGGAGACCACGCCGATGACCAGCGAGGAGCGCGCGCCGAAGAGCAGCTGGGTCAGCAGGTCCGAGCCGAAGGCGTCCAGGCCCAGGGGGTGCCCGGCGCTGGGCCCGGGCACCGAGGTGGGGGTGACCTGGCCGAACCACTCGGCGGTGGCGGGCTCGTGCGGAGCCAGCACGGGGGCCAGCAGCGCGACGAGGACGAACACCGCCACGAGCGCAGCGCCGAGCAGGCCGGCGGGGTTGCGCCGCAGCCGGCGCCAGGCGGCGCGCCAGGGACCGGTGCCGGACGCGCCGGTGCTCTCGGGGGGCGGTCCGCCGGCCGGCTGGGCGGCGACGGCCTCGACGGCGGTCACGACACACGCACCCGGGGGTCGATGAAGCCGTAGCTGATGTCCACGGCGAGGTTGACGAGGGCGTACACGACGGCGATGAACAGGATGAACCCCTGCAGGACCGGGTAGTCGAGCTGGTTGACGGCGTCGAACAGGTAGCTGCCGATGCCGTTGATGGAGAAGACGGTCTCGGTGAGGACCGCGCCGGACAGCAGCGCGCCGGCCTGCAGGCCGAGCGTGGTGGACACCGGCAGCAGCGCGTTGCGCAGGACGTGGCGGCGGCTGATGACGCGCGCCGGCAGGCCCTTGGCGCGGGCGGTGCGCACGTGGTCCTCGCCGAGGACGTCGATGACGGAGGCGCGGGTGATGCGCACGACGATGGCCAGCGGGATGGAGCCCAGCGCGAGGGCGGGCAGCACCAGGTGCACCAGCGCGTCCCAGGAGGCGTCCCACTCGCGCGTCAGCAGGCCGTCCAGCACGTAGAAGCCGGTGACGTGGGTGGCGTCGATGCGCGGGTCCTGCCTGCCGGAGGTGGGGAACCACCCCAGCTGGATGCTCAGCAGGTACTTCAGCAGCACCGCGAGGAAGAACACCGGCACCACGACGCCCAGCAGGGACCCGCCCACGGCCAGGTTGTCCAGCAGTCCCCCGCGCCGGCGGGCCGCCAGGTACCCCAGGGGGATCCCGACGCCCACGGCCAGCACGAGGGCGACCACGGACAGTTCGATCGTGGCGGGGAACCGCTCGGCGAACGTGCTCAGCACCGGCTCGCCGGTGTTGATGGAGGCACCGAAGTCCCCGCGCAGCAGCCTCCCCAGGTAGGTGAGGTACTGCTGCCACACGGGCTCGTCGAAGCCGTAGCGCTCGTTGACCGCGGCGATGCCGGCGGGGGTAGCCTTCTCCCCCAGCAGCGCCCGGGCGGGGTCGCCGGGCAGGGCCCGCACCCAGGCGAACAGCAGCAGGGACAGCCCGAACAGCACCAGCGCGAGGAGGACCAGGCGCCGCGCGACGAAGCTCAGCACGGGCCCTCCCCGCGCCGGCGGGGGGTGGGGAGCATCAGCTGTCGGCGCTCACCGTGACGGTGTTCCACACCTCGTCCTGGACGGGGCTGGCGGTGTACCCGGACACGCCGGGCGCGAAGGCCAGCGACGGCACGGGGCTGGCGATCGGCACACCGGGCAGCAGCGTCATGATCTGCTCGTTGAGGTCCTGGTACGCCTGCTCCTGCGCCTGCTCGCTGGTCGCCGTGCGCGCGTCGGCCAGGCCCTGGAACAGGCCGGGGTCGTCGAAACCCCACTCGTTGGTGGCCGCACCGAAGAACACGCCGATGAAGTTGTCCGGGTCGTTGTAGTCACCGGTCCAGCCGAGCAGGTGGATGCCGTGCTCGGTGCCGCCCTGCACGGTGCCCAGGTAGTTCGGGCTCCACTGCTCGGCGACGGGCGTGGTGGTGATGCCCACGGCGTCGAGCTGGCTGGAGACGGCGGTGTAGATGGTCGCCGGGTCCGGCATGTAGGGGCGCGAGACGTCCGTGGGGTAGTTGAACGGGATGGTCAGGTCGCTCTGACCGGCCTCGGCGAGCAGTTGACGCGCCCGGTCGGGGTCGTACTCGTACGTGGTGACGTCCTCGTTCCAGCCGATGACGTTGCTCGGCATGAACTGGGTGGCGACCTCGGTGCCCTCGGGCAGCGCGTTGCGGACGACCGCCTCCTTGTCGATCGCGTGCGCGATCGCCTGGCGGACCTTCAGGTCGTTCAGCGGCGGGAACGCCTGGTTGATGCCGAGGTAGAGGACGTTGAAGGCGGGGCGGTTCTGGATCTGGAAACCGTCGCCCTCCAGCGTCGCGACGTCGGCGGGCGCGACGAGGTCGTAGCCGTCGATGTCGCCGTTCTGCAGCGCCTGGCGGCGCGCGGTCCCGTCACCGATGAACTGGACGATGGCGGTGGAGACCTTGGCCTTCTCGCCCCAGTAGTCGTCGTTGCGCTTGAGGGTGATCTGCTGCCCGCGCTGCCAGGAGTCGAACACGAACGGTCCGGTGCCGACGGGGCCGGAGGTGGCGTAGGCGCTCTGCCGCGGATCGCCGCCGTCGGCGCCGTTGCCGCCACCGGCCTCGACCGCGCCGGTCTCCTGCATGACGAACGCCGGCAGGGTCAGGGACGCGAGGAACCCGGCGAACGGCGAGGTGAGGTTGACGGTGACGGTGCCGTCGGGGTTGGCGGTGCTGCCGGCGTACAGGCTCGTGGTCAGCGCCGGGTCGTCGTTGGTCCTGAACCCGCGGAAGATCGAACGGTAGTAGTACGCCAGGTCCTCGCCCTGGGCGAGGCCGCGCAGGTCGTACCAGCGCTCGAAGTTCGCCACCACGGCGTTCGCGTCGAACGGGACGCCGTTGGAGAAGGTGACCCCCTGCTGCAGGGTGAAGGTGTAGCTGAGGCCGTCCTCGGAGGCGCTCCACCCCGTCGCCAGCGACGGGGCGAGCTCGGTGGTGCCCGGCTCGGTGGAGACCAGGCCCTCGAAGATCTGCCGGGTGATGCGGAAGGTCTCGCCGTCGGAGGCGAACACCGGGTCCAGGGAGTCGGGGTCGGAGGAACCGCCGAACACGAACGTGTCGACGGTCCCGCCGGCGCCGGCGCCCTGGTCGCCGCTGTCGTCGCGCTCGCTCTCGGCGCAGGCGCTGGTGGTGACCAGCGCGGCCGCCCCCAGGGAGGCGAGCGTGAAGGCGCGGCGGGTGGGGCGGCGGGTCTCGCCCGTCCCGGGCAGCTCGGTCATCGGGGCCCTCGTTCCGGCGTCGGTGGTGCGGCGTGCTGCGGCATCGACGGCCACCGGCGGTCTGCGCCGGTGCCAGGGGGAACGTAGGCGATCGCGACGTGTACACCAACGCCACGCCACGCGTGTCACACGTTCGTTACACATGTCGTGCGCCGGGAGATCTGCTCAGAACGGCGGAGATCCGGTGAACAGAGTGCCAGCGCGACGGCGGCGCCGCTCAGGCGAACGCGGCGTGCCCGGTGATCGCGCGCCCGACGATGAGGGTGTTCATCTCCCGGGTGCCCTCGTAGGAGTAGATCGCCTCGGCGTCGGCGAAGTGCCGCGCCACCCCGTGCTCGGGCACGATGCCGTTGCCGCCGAGGACCTCGCGGCAGCGCGCGACGGTTTCGCGCATGCGGGTGGTGGTGTACGCCTTGGCCAGCGCCGAGTGCGCGTCCTGCTGGCGTCCGGCGTCCAGCAGCCTGGAGACCTGCACGCACAGGGCCAGCGAGGCGGTGATGTCGCCCAGGCTGCGCACGAGCAGGTCCTGCACGAGCTGGCGCGAGGCGATGGGCCGGCCGAACTGCTCGCGCCGCTGCGCGTAGGCCAGCGCGGCCTCGTAGGCGCCCATCGCGACGCCGACGGCCTGCCAGGCGACGTCGGCGCGGGTCAGGCGCAGCACGGTGGCGGTGTCCTTGAAGGAGCGGGCGCCCGCCAGGCGGTCCTGCTCGGGCACCCGCACGCCGTCCAGGACGATGTCGGCGTTCTGCACGGTGCGCAGCGCGATCTTGTCCTCGATCCTCGTGGCGGTGAAGCCGGGGGCGCCGCGGGGCACGAGGAAGCCCTTGACCTGGTCGTCGGCGACGTCGCGGGCCCACACGACGACGACGTCGGCGAAGGTGGCGTTGCCGATCCAGCGCTTGGCGCCGTGCAGGACCCACTCGTCCCCCTCGCGCCGGGCGGTGGTGGCCAGGCCCCGGGCGGCGTCGGAACCGGAGCCGGGCTCGGTCAGGGCGAAGGCGCCGACCAGCTCGCCGCGGGCCAGGGGCGGCAGCCAGCGCTCGCGCTGGGCGGGTGAGCCGGTCAGCGCGATGGAGCCCATGGCCAGGCCGTTGGTCACGCCGACGAACGTGGCGATGGAGGCGTCCACGCGCGAGAGCTCCATGGCGACCCAGCCGCGGTGCACCGCGGAGTTGGCGAAGCGGCGCGTCTCGGGCCAGGCGGCCCCGTAGCAGCCCAGCTCGGCCAGGGGCTTCACGACCTCGGTGGGGAAGTGCGCGCGCACCCAGCAGTCGTCGGCGATGGGCCGCACGCTCGCCTCCAGGTACTCGCGCAGCGCGAGCACGGACTCCAGCTCGCGCGGGGTCAGGGCGGTGTCCTGGAAGGCGTAGAAGTCGCTGGCGAGCAGGTCGGTCACGAGGTTCTCCGTCACTGGTGGAGGCGGCGCGCCGCTGCGCCGCACGAGCCCAGTCTGCAACACTCGGCGATGTGTTGCACGCACCGGGGGTCCTGGCGCTGCCGCTGGGGCGGCGCGGCGTGCTGCTGGTGCCCACGCCCCTGTCGCAGCGCCTGGCCGCCGGCGGCGGCAGCGGCGACGCCGTGCACGCCTTCCGCCGGGCCCGGCGCGGTTTCATCGCCGGCGAGCGCCTGGACGTCAGCGCCCTGGCCGCCCAGCTGGGCGTGGACCGCACCTCGCTGTTCCGCTGGCTGGGCAACCGCGACGCGCTGCTGTCGGAGCTGCTGTGGTCGCTGGCCGAGCCGACGCTGGACCGCATCGACGCGGCGGTGCCCGAGCGCGGCGGGCCGCGCGTGGTGGCGGTGCTGACGGCGTTCACCGACGCGCTGATCTCGGCGCCGTACTTCCGTGCGTTCCTGCACCGCGAGCCGGTGCGGGCGCTGCGGCTGCTGACCACGGCGGCCGGCGACGTGCAGCGCCGGCTGGTGGCGACGGTGGAGTCGCTGCTGGCCGAGGAGGAGGCCGCCGGGCGGCTGCTGCCGGCGCTGCCGGCGCACGACCTGGCGTACCTGCTGGTGCGGGTGGCGGAGTCGTTCACCTTCGCCGACCTCATCGCCGGGGAGCGCCCCGACACCGCGCGCGCGGCGGCGGCGCTGGCGCACGTGATGCGCACCGACCTCGCCTGAGCCGGCGCGGGGGCCTGGCGGTGCGCCCGCTCAGGCGCCACCATCGGGAGTGAGCAGCGCCGCGAGGGTCGCGGCGGGCGCCGGGAGGTGGTCGGGGTGCTGGTCCGCGAGGCGATGACGGTCCCGGTGGTGACGGTCCTGGACGACGACGAGGTGGCGCACGCGGCGCGCACGCTGCTGCACCACCGCGTCTCCTCGGTGCCGGTGCTGGACGCCGACGGGCACCTGGTGGGGATGCTCAGCGAGAGCGACCTGCTGCGCGAGCGCCTGGGCAGCGACCCGCGCAGCCGCGAGATGGACCGCGACGGCGACAGCGGGGACGGTGCGGCGCCGCCGCGCACGGTCGCGGAGGTGATGACGACGCGGCCGCTGACGGTGGAGCCGCGCACGGACCTGGCCACGGCGGCGGCGCTGCTGCTGGACCACGGCATCCACGCCGCGCCGGTGTGCGACGGGCGCCGGCTGGTGGGGATCCTGGCGCGGCGCGACGTGCTGCGCACCATCGCGCACCCGGACGAGGACGTGCGCGCCGCGGCGCTGGCGCGCCTGGCCGAGGACCTGCCCGGGCAGCCGTGGCGGGTGGAGGTCGAGGACGGGGTGGTGACGCTGGACGGGGTGCACGACCCCGGGCAGCGGCGCATCGCTGCCGTGCTGCTGCGCACGGTGCCCGGGGTGGTGCACGTGTCCGGGGTGGACGCGCACGTCTCGATCGACCAGCCGGTGGGGCGCGCGCGCCCGTGAGCGGCCGGCGCGCGGCCCCCCGAACCCCCGAGCCGCTCGAGCCCGCTCAGCCGTAGTACAGGGCCACGGGCCTGCCGTCGACCAGCCGGACGTCGACGCTGGTGTCGTAGACCGCCTGGAGCACCTCCGGGCGCATGACCTCGGCGGCCGGGGCGTCCGCCACGACGCGGCCGGCGCGCATCGCGACGATGCGGTCGGCGTAGGTCGCCGCGAAGTTGATGTCGTGCAGCACCACGACGACCCGCTTGCCCAGTTCGTCGGCCATCCGGCGCACGAGCTTCATCGTCTCAGACATGTGCCGCAGGTCGAGGTTGTTCAGCGGCTCGTCGAGCAGGACGTACCGGGTGTCCTGCGCCAGCACCATGGCGATGAACGCCCGCTGGCGCTGGCCGCCGGAGAGCTCGTCGAGGAAGCGGCCGCGGTACGGCTCCAGGTCGAGGTAGGCGATGGCGCGCTCGACGTGGTCGCGGTCGTGCACGGTGAGCCGTCCGCGCGTGTGCGGGAAGCGGCCGAACTCCACGAGGTCGTGGACGGTCAGCCGGGCCGCGACGTGGTTGTCCTGCCGCAGCACCGCCAGGACCTTGGCGAGCTCGCCCGACGACGCCTTCGCGACGTCCTCGCCGTCCACCGCGATGCGGCCGGCGTCGGGGCGCAGCAGGCGCCCGACGAGGGCGAACAGCGTCGACTTGCCGGCGCCGTTGGGGCCGATGAGCGCGGTCACGCCCTCTCCGCCGAACCGGATGCTCACGTCGTCCAGGACCGCCTGACCGGCGTAGCGCTTGGTGACACCGTCCAGGACGATCACCGCGTCCCCTTTCGCAGCACGAGGTGGAGGAAGAACAGGCCGCCGGCGAAGTCGATGACGGTGGACAGGGTGCCGCCGTACCCGAGCAGCTGCTCGAGGACGAGCTGCCCGCCCAGGAGGCAGACCACGCCGATGAGCACGGCGGTGGGCAGCGTCCAGGCGTGGCGGAAGGACCCCGCGCACGAGTACGCGAGGTTCGCGACGATCAGGCCGAGGAAGAGCACCGGCCCCACCAGGGCGGTCGAGGCGGCGATCATCACGGAGACGACCGTGAACAGGACCATCACGACGCGCCGGTGGTCGACCCCGAGCCCCACGGCCGCCGGTTCCCCCAGGGTCAGCACGTCGAGGGTGCGCAGCAGCGGGACGAGCGCGGCGCACCCCAGCAGCACGAGGGCGCCGGTGAGGAGCAGCAGCAACGGGTCCGGGCGCGTCAGGGACGCGAACATCGCGTCGGTGAGGACCTGGAAGTCCAGCGGGTCGAGCATCCGCTGCATCCACTCGGTGAAGCTGCGGAAGAACGTGCCCAGCACGATGCCGACCAGCAGCATGAGGTGGATCGAGCGGCGCTTGCCGCCGAACATCCACGTGAAGAGGAAGACGCTGAAGGCGACCATGACGGCGACCTGGACGGCCCACAGGGTGAGCTCGTCGGTCCGCGCGAACGAGACCGCCCCGCGGAAGAAGACGACGACCGTGGAGATCAGCACGTAGAACGCGTCGAAACCCATGATGGAGGGCGTGAGGATGCGGTTCTGGGTGATCGTGTGGAAGACGACCGTGGAGGTCCCCACGGCCGTCGCCACGACGAGCATCGCCAGGACCGCGGGGACGCGGATCTTCAGCGCGAAGGCGTACGAGCCGGGCACGTCCAGCAGCAGGTAGGCGGCGACCATGCCCGCGACCACGGCGGCGAGCACGGCGAGCCGGACCCCGGGCCGGGCCGGGCGGGAGGTGGCGCCGCTCCGCCGGCGCCGGGCGGGGGCCGAGGGGACGACCGCCGGCGTGGGTTCAGTGAGCACGGCTCCCCCTGCGCAGCAACAACCAGAGGAACAGCGCGGCGCCGACGACACCGACCACGACCGACAGCGGGATCTCGTACGGGAACCGCACCACGCGCGAGACGATGTCGCAGCCGACGACGAACAGGGCACCGAGGGCCGCGACCCACGGGATGGAGCGGCGCACGTTGTCGCCGATCAGGAGGCTGACGACGTTGGGCACGACCAGGCCCAGGAACGGGACCGTGCCGGCCGTCACGAGCACCGCCGCGGTGATGACCGCGACGACGACCGTGCCGACGGCGACGACGGCGCGGTAGTTCAGGCCCAGGTTGGTCGCGAAGTCCTCGCCGAGCCCGACGACGCTGAAGCGGTCGGCGGCGAACCACGCCACGACGACCATCGCTCCGGCGATCCAGACGAGTTCGTAGCGGCCCTGCATGACGCTGGAGAAACTGCCCTGCGACCACTGCCCGAGCGACTGCAGCAGGTCCAGCCGGTACGCGAAGAACGTCGTCACGGCCCCCACGACACCGCCGAGCATGATGCCGACCAGCGGGACGAGCACGAGCTGGCGCGCGGGCACCGCGCGCACGACCCGCAGGAACACCCAGGTGCCGGCGAGGCCGAACACCGCGGCCACGCACATCTTCCCCGCCACGGCCATGCCCGGGCGGAAGACCATCGTCACGAGCATGCCCAGCATCGCGAACTCGCTGACCCCGGTGGTGCTCGGTTCGACGAACCTGTTGCGCACCAGCATCTGCATGATGAGGCCCGCGATGCCCATGGACGCGCCGACGAGCAGCACGGCGACCGTGCGCGGGATCCTGCTCACCAGGAGCAGGAAGGCCGCGTCGCCGTCGCGGCCGCCGGTGAGCACCGAGGTCGGGGAGACGTCGGAGACGCCGGTGAACAGGCTCAGGGCCACCAGGACCGCGAGGAGGAGGACGACGAGCACCCCCAGCCCGGTGCGGGGGGAGCGCACCGGGGTGGGGGTGGTCGCCGCGGTCGTGTCGGACGCCATGTCAGTCGAACGCCGTGTCAGTCGAACGCCACATCACTCGAACGCCGTCTCAGTCGGAGTCGGGCACCGGGTCGCGTCGGACCCGGGCGGGGTCGTGTCAGTGCGCAGCGGTCACTGAGCGATCTGCATCACGTCGTCGATCATGATCTGCGTGGTGTCGAGGCCGCCGAACACGATGTACCAGGCCGTCGGGTCCAGGTAGACGATGTGGTCCTGCTGGTAGGCGGTGGTCTGCTTCACGATGTCGTTGTCGAGGACCGCAGCGGCCGCCTGGGTGCCCTCCGCGCCGGTGGCGGCGTCGCGGTCGACGACCCACAGGTAGTCGGGGTCGTGCTCGAGGAGGAACTCGAACGAGATCGGCTCGCCGTGCGTGGCCGCCTCGACGTCCTCGACCACGGGCTGCACGCCGAACGCGTCGTAGATCAGGCCGCCGCGCGCGCCGCGGCCGCTCGCGTCCTCGCCCGAGGGGGCCAGCGCGCTGAGCTTGCCGCCGGAGACCATGACCCCCAGGCCCGTGCCGGCGGCGGACGCGACGGCCCGGGCCTCCTCGATCCCCGCCTCGACCTCGGCGAGGGCGGTGGCCGCCTCCTCCTCGGCGCCGAGCACCTGGCCGAGGAACGTCGCGTTGCGCTCGAGGTTCTCGGTGTAGGAACCGGTCAGGCTGAGGTCGACGGTCGGGGCGATCTCGCTGAGGTCCTCGTACAGGGCGGAGGAACGCCCGCCGACGACGATCAGGTCGGGCTGCTGCGACTCGATCTCGACGAGGTCCGCCTCGAACAGCGTGCCCGCGTTGAAGGCGTCCTCGGCGAGGTAGCCCTGCAGGTACTCCGGCACCGAGTCCAGCGGTGCGCCGGCGACCTCACCGCCCAGTGCGCCGATCGTGTCCAGGCTGGCCATGTCGAAGACGACGATCCTCTCCGGGTCGGCGGGGACCTCGACCGTGGTCTCCTCGTACCGGGGTTCCTCGTCCTCACCGGCGACGTTGCGGTCCCAGGAGAAGGTGACGGTCTCGGCGGCGGCCGCACCGGTGGACTCCTCGGCGGCGGAGGACGACGAGCAGCCCCCGGCGACCAGGGCGGACGCGACGACGAGGGAGAGCACCGCGATCGGGCGGATCGTGGACACGAGTTGGTTCTCCTTGCTGTGAGGGCGCGGTTCGGCCCGTGGGCACGGCGGAGGTCCGTCCCGGTCCTGCGCGCCCAGGAGGTCGCACGGGTTCCAGGAGGGTTCGACCCATCGGATCGTTGGCGAGGCTAACCTAATCTCGCTGTCGCCGTCGAGCCGCCCCGGCCCGCTGACGGACGTGTGCGGCGCGTCACAGCGCGCGTCGCCGACCGGCGTCCGGGACCACCACCACGGGACCTGCGGCGCGGTGCAGCACCTCGTGGCTGACCGAGCCCAGCAACGCGCTGGCGAACGCGCCGCGCCCGCGCGAGCCCAGCACGAGCAACCGGGCCCCGGCGCCGGCGGCCAGCAGGGCCTCGGCCGGGGAGGCGTCCTGCACCAGCGAGCACCGCACCGGCAGGTCCGGGTGCCCCTCGCGCACTCGCCGCACCGTCTCGGCCAGCCCCCGCCCGGCCTCCTCCTGCGCCCGCTCGCGCAGGGGCTGCGCCCGCTCGCGCAGGGACTGCGCCGCCCGGCTCCCCGTCGCCGGTGCGGACCACGCCCGCACCACCGTCAGCTCCTGCCCCGTGGCCCGTGCGTGGGCCGCGGCGAAGTGCTCGGCCGCCCGGGCCGCGCAGGAGCCGTCGGTGCCCACCACCACACCGGTGCCCCCACCCCCGTCTCCGGCACCGGCCGGCGGCTCGCGCACCACCGCGACCGGGCACGGCACGTGCGCCACGAGGAACAGGCTCGTCGAACCCAGCAGCAGCTCCCCCAGCGCACCGCCGCGCCGCCCGGGACCGGTGACCACCAGGCACGCCCGCTCGGAGGCCCGCAGCAGCGCGTGGCGGCGGTGGTCGTGCACCAGCTCGGTGCGCACCTCCAGGCCGGGCGCGGTCGCACGCACCAGCTCCGCCAGCTCCCGCAGGTCCTGCAGCGCCTGGCGGTCCAGCTGGTCGATCAGCTCACCGGCCCAGGCCGCGCCCACCGCGTCCGCGCCGAACGGGACCTGCTCGGCGTGCACCAGGCGCAGCGGCACCCCGCGACGGCGGGCCTCGGCCGCGGCCCACCGCGCCACCGCACCGGACTCCCCGGCCTCCTGCACCCCGACCACCACCTCGCCGCGCGAGCGCTCCCCGGCGCCGTCGACGCCCCCGCTGCCGCCGCTCACGTCCACCGCCCCTCGCCCGTGGTGCCCCCAGGGTGCCCCGCGCGACGCCCCGGCGACACCGGGACCTACGGCCCCGGCCCTGAGCTGGCGCGCGCCCGTGCCGGTGCTGAGCGCGCCGGTGCTGAGCGCGCCGGTGCTGAGCGCGCCAGTGCTGAGCGCGCCGGCCGGCCGGTCGGCGCGCTGAGCAGGTGGGTGGGGGACCCGGTGGTCACCCACCCACCTCACGTGCTGCCGGTCACGGGTGGCGCGCGACCCCGTCGGGGACCGCGGACCGCAGGCTCAGCGGCTCAGGACTCCGCGCCGTCCTGCTCCTGGCCGCCCTTCCCGCGACCCTGGTCCAGGGCGTCGGTGCCGGGGCCGCCCACCAGGGCGTCGGCGCCGTTGTCGCCGGCGAGGCGGTCCTGGCCGAACCCGCCCAGCAGCGCGTCGTCGCCGTTGCCGCCGGAGAGGGTGTCGTCGCCGGCGCCGCCGCACAGCACGTCCTCACCGTTGCCCCCGGTGATGACGTCGTTGCCGCCCAGCCCCACGATCACGTCGCGGCCCTTGGTGCCCTTCAGCACGTCGTCCCCGGCGGTGCCGCGGATCGTGGGCACCAGGCCCTGGCAGCGCTCGTCGAGGTCGATGCCGAACACGACCGGGTCGTGGTCGCTGGAGCGGTAGGGGTTCGGCGCGTACAGCGCCTCGTCGCCGGTGTACTGGTAGGCGAAGGACTCCACCGAGTTGATGTTCCAGTGGGTCGCGCCGGTGACCTTCGCGGTCAGTTCCGCGGTGGCCAGCGCGTGGTCCAGGGAACCGGACAGCGCGTCGTAGACGTAGCTGTAGCCGCCCTCGTCGAACTCGCTGCCCAGGTCGGTCAGCCCCGCCTCGCGCAGGACCTCGATCGGGTCCTCCCGCGTGTAGGCGTTGAAGTCGCCCATCGCGACCACGTCGGCGTCGCCGGTGCTCTCGCGCAGGTCGGCGATGAAACCGGCCAGGGACTCGGCCTGCCGGACGCGGTCGCCGTTGTAGGCGCCCTGCCCGTCACCGGTGTCGGCGTTGTCGCCCGCCGCGCCGCTGGAGCCCTTGGACTTGAAGTGGTTGGCCACCACGGTGAACCGGTCGCCGTCCTTGACGAACGTCTGCGCGATCGGCTCGCGGGCGTTGAACCAGACGTCCTCGTCGACGAGCGCGATGGGGTCGCCGACCGGCTGCACGACACCCCGCTTGTAGATGATCGCGTTGCGGATGACGTCGCGGTCCACGGCGTACAGCTCCTGCGGCAGCGGCACGTAGGCCCACTCGTCGTACCCGGCGGCGGTGTTGAGCCGCTGCACCAGGTCCGCCAGCGCCCGGTTCGCGTCACCGGGGCTGTAGCCGGAGGAGTCGGTGTCCTCGATCTCCATGAGGGTGACGACGTCGGCGCCCAGCGCCTCGATCGCGGGGACGATCTTGCCGGCCTGCTGGTCCAGCTCCGCCTGGTTCGCGGCGCCGCGCCCGACGCCGCCGAAGGTGAGGAAGTAGTTCAGGACGTTGAACGCGCCGACCTGAACGTCGCCGCCGACGGCCTCGGGCGCGGCGGGGCGGGTGTCCCGGGGGGCGAAGACGCCGTCGGCGGTGCCGTCGGCGGGCTGCAGGCGCCACGCGTCGAAGCCGTAGCCGAGCACCAGCGGCTCGGTGAACCCCACCTCGTCGCCGACGCGCACGGGGGTCTGCGGGCTCAGGTACGGGCGGGTGGTGACGGACACCCGGGAGCTGACGGCGTCGTCGAGGACGACGCTGCGCCGCGCGTTCTCGGCGGCGATGGCCTCGGCGGCCTCACCGGGCCGGGCCAGCTCGGTCGGCTGCACGAGGACGCCGCCCTCGGACAGGGTCAGCTCGCCGTAGGTCGTGAGGTCGTACACCTCGCTGACCGTGAGGGTGTCGGCCGGCGCGACGAGCATCCCCTCGTAGCGCTCGCGCTCCTCGTCCCCGGCGGGCAGGTCCAGCGCGGCGGGGGCGGGCAGGTTCGCGGCGGTGCCGTCGGTGACGACCGTGACGCCGGCGGGGGCGGAGATCTGCGTCTGCTCGTAGTACTCCTGCGCCTGACCGGTGACGGTGACGGTGTCGCCGAGGTCGACCGCGGCGGTGCTGTGGACGAAGACGCCGTCGGAGGTCGCCGGGTCCCCGTCGCCGTCGGGGTCCTGCAGGTAGAACCCGGACAGGCCGGGGGTGTCGCCGACGACGACGCCGGTGACGGTGACCTGCTGCCCGGCCAGCGGGGTGCTCGCGCCGGTGCCCTGCACGGCGCCGACCTCGACGGGCTCGGTCGGCGTGGGCGGTTCCGGCTCGGGTTCCACGGGGGCGGCGCCGTTCACCGCACCGGGGGTGGCGGTAGCGGGGCCGGACCACACCAGCGCGTCGGCCGTGGCGTCGTAGGTGCGCTGCAGCGACTGCCCGACCGGGGTGCTGCTGGCCTGGGCGACGCCGATGTCCGTGCTCGTCAGACCGTCGGCGGGACCACCCACCGCCGTCAGGCTCCCCTCGTAGGAGAGGAACTCCAGCACCTCGTCGCCGCACACGAGCGCGATGCCGTCCGGGCTGCCGTTCTGCACGCCGTTGGCGGGGTACTCCACGACGGCCACGGCCGGAGCGTCGGCGGGGGCGGTCACCTCGGGCAAGGGGTCGGTGTCGTACACCGAACCGTTGCCGCCGTTGTAGAGGACGATCGACAGTCCCGCGGAACTGGTGCCGGCGGGCAGCTGGACCTCGACGAACTCGCCGGTGTCGGTGCCGTCGTTGTCGTAGTGGACCTCGGAGACGAACGGCGCGGTGGGCGCGGCCGCCGAGGCGGC
Source organism: Kineococcus arenarius subsp. arenarius (assembly GCF_050871845.1). Taxonomy (NCBI): domain Bacteria; kingdom Bacillati; phylum Actinomycetota; class Actinomycetes; order Kineosporiales; family Kineosporiaceae; genus Kineococcus; species Kineococcus arenarius. The sequence continues at coordinate 40,295 of NZ_JBJLSE010000011.1, read as the reverse complement.
GGTGACGGGCAGGCCGAGGGCGGTGATCGCGACACCGGCCACACCGAGGGCGGTGCAACCACCGGTCAAGCGGGTCGCGCGGGGGCGAGTGGGCACAGCAGGTCCTTCCGGGAGGGCACGTGGACGCGCCGACGCTAACCGCCCACCGCCCCGTTCAGCGGTGGCCCCGGTGCCCACCCGGTTAACGTCGTGTGACGTCCGGGCGACCGGGCGGCCCGGTCGGTGCGCCGGCACCCCAGGTCGCCCACAGCCGCGCGTAGCGCCCGCCGGCGGCCACGAGCTCGTCGTGGGTGCCCAGCTCCACCAGCCGCCCCCGCTCGAGCACCGCGACGCGGTCGCAGGCGCGCGCCTGGGTGAGGCGGTGCGCCACGACCACGGCGGTGCGCCCGGCCAGCACGGCGCGGGCGGCGACCTCCAGCTCGCGCGCGCCGGCGCTGCCGGCCTCGGCGGTGGCCTCGTCCAGCACCACCACGGCCGGGTCGCGCAGCACGACCCGCGCCAGGGCCAGCTGCTGCTCCTGCGCGGCGGTCAGCGGGTGGGCGCCGGTGCCGACGCGGGTGCCCAGCCCGTCCGGCAGGGCGGCGACCCAGGCCCAGGCGCCCACGGCGTCCAGCGCCGCCCGCAGCTCGGTGTCGCCGGCGGCGGGAGCGGCCAGGGTGAGGTCCTCGCGCAGGGTGCCGGTGAACACGTGCGCCTCCTGCGTGACCACGGCGACGTGCTCGCGCAGCTGGAGCGGGTCCAGCTCGCCCAGGTCCACCCCGTCCAGCAGGACCCGCCCGCCGGAGGGCGCGAACACCCCGCCCAGCAGCGCGGCCAGCGTGGACTTGCCCGCCCCGGACTCCCCCACCACCGCCAGGGAGGCGCCGGCCGCCACGTCCAGGTCCACCCCGTGCAGGACCGGCGCCCCGGCGCCGTACGCGTGCCGCAGGTCCTGCGCCCGCAGCGCGGCCGGGTGCCGCACCTGGCGGCGCGGCCGCTCGGCGGGCGGTGCGGTGTCGGCCACGCCGACGAGGCGGGCCAGCGCGGCACCGGCGCGCTGGACGTCGTCGAAGCTGAGCAGCAGCACGCCCAGCGGGCCGAACAGCCGGTGGAACAGCAGGGCGGCGGCGGTGACGTCGCCGACGCTGACCGCCCCGGCGCGCACCAGGTGGAAACCCGTCAGCAGCAGCGCCGACAGGCCGATCGCCTCGGCGGCGTTCATGGACACCGACAGGCGCGCGAAGGTGCGCAGCGCGTCCAGCGCGGCACCGACCCCCCGCCCCGAGGCGCGTTCCACGCGTGCGGTCTGCTGCTCCTGCGCCCCGTAGGCCTGCACGGTGCGGGTGCCGTGCAGCGACTCCAGCACCACCCGGGACCGCTCGGCGGCCACGGCCCGCTCGCGCGCGTACAGCGGCGCGGCGCGCGGCAGGTAGTGGCGCAGCGCGATCGCGTAGACCGGGAAGACCGTGCAGAACGCCAGCGCCAGGCGCCAGTCCAGGGCGGCGAAGCCGGCCGCGGCCAGCACCACCGTCACCAGGGACGTCAGGACGGTGGCGGCCAGTTCGCTGGAGGACGTGAACAGCTCCACGTCCTCGGTGACGCGCGAGGCGACGTCACCGCCGCCGGCGCGCTCGAGCCGCTCGGCGTCCATGCGCAGGGAGCGGTCCACGACCCGTTCGCGCAGGTCGGCGGCGATCTCCACGCCCAGGCGCTCGCCGTGGGCGCGGGCCAGTGCGGCGAACACGGCGGTGCCGGCGGCGGCCGCGGCCAGCAGCGCGAACAGCCACCACAGCCGCTGCCGGCGCTCCCGGCCCGCTCCCGCGGCGGCCCCCTCGTCCAGGACCGCCACGACGACGTCCACGACGCCGCCCAGCAGCAGCGGCACCAGCACCAGGCCGGCGCTGGAGACGACGGTGGTCGCCAGCGCCAGCAGCAGGGTGCGCCGGTGGGCGCGGGCGGTGGCCACCAGGACCGCGGCGGTGCGCCGGGCGGTGGCGACCGGCAGGGCACCGGGGGTGGTTGCGTCGAGGGTGGTGCCGTCGGGGGCGCTCACCGCAGCACCGCCGTCGCGTAGGCGTCCTCGCCGAGCAGCTCGGCGTGGGTGCCGGTGCGGCAGCCGGTGGCGGTGAGCAGTGCGACGCGGTCGCAGCGGGCCAGCAGCAGCGGCGAGGTGGTCAGCACCACGGTGGTGCGCCCGGCGGGGCTGCCCTGGCCGTGGCGCAGGGCGCGCAGACCGGCGGCGACGGCGTCCTCGGTGACGGCGTCCAGGGCGGTGGTGGGGTCGCGCAGCACGAGCACCGGGCGGTCGGCGGCCAGCGCCCGCGCCAGGGCCAGGCGCTGCTGCTGGCCGCCGGACAGGTTCGCCCCGCGCTCCAGCAGCACCTCGTCCAGCCCCGCGGGGCGGGCCCGCACCACCTCCTGGGCCGCCGAGGCCACCAGCGCGCGCTCCAGCGACGCCGGTGCGCGCCCGCCGCTGGCCGTGCCGTCGGGCGCGCCGGTGCTCAGCGCCTCGCGCAGCGACCCGCCCAGCAGGTGCACCGCGTGCGGTTCGACGAGCAGGTGGCCGGTGGCGCCGGCGGGGTCGACGGCGGGGTCCAGCTCCCCCAGGCGCACCTCGCCGGCCTCGCGGGCCCGCTGCCCGCTCAGCACGCCGACGAGCGCGTCGGCCAGCGCGACGTCGGTGGTGACCACGCCCAGCATCTCGCCGGGCGCGGCGCTCAGGGTCAGCTCGCGCAGCGGCCCGGCGCTGACGCCGCGCAGGGTCAGCGGCACCGCTGCGCCCGCCGGGGTGCCCGCCACGGCCGGGGACGTGCGGACCGCGGCGTCGGCGGTCGGGTGCGGGGCTGCTCCGTCGGCGAGCAGGGCCGCGACCCGCCCGGCGCCGGCGCGGGCGACCGCCAACCCCTGCACGCAGGAGGTGATGGTGCGCACCGGGTCGGCCAGGAACGCCGCGGCACCCACGACGGTGACGAGCTCCCCGACGCCGATGCGCCCGCGCACCGCCAGGGCGGTGGCCGCGGCGGCGGTGCCCACCAGCAGCAGACCCGTGGCCAGGCTGCCGGCACCGACGACCGCGGCGGTGGCGCCGGCGGCGCCGACGGCGGCGTCGCGCGAGGTGCGGCTGGCGGTGCGGTAGCGCAGCACCGCCTCGGGCACCCCGCCGAAGCCGCGCAGCGGGCGCAGCCCGGCCAGCAGGTCCGCCGCGGTGGCCGCGGCCAGGCCGGCAGCCTCCTGCCGGGTGCGCACGCGCCGCTCCAGCCGCGGGGCCAGGCGCTGCAGGCCCAGCACGAGCAGCGGCACCGCCACCAGCAGCCCCGCACCCAGGAGCACGTCCACGCGCAGCAGCACGACCGCGGACACGACCGTCCCCACGCTCGCGGAGACCAGGTAGCCCAGCAGGGCGATCACCTGCGCGCTGTGGCGGGTGTCGGAGGTGGCGACGCTGAGCACGTCGCCGTCGCGCAGCACCGGCGCGGCGGGCGGGCGGTGCAGCACCGCGCTGAGCACCGCCACCCGCAGGTGGTGCGCCTCGCGCAGCTGCGCGCCGTCGATCGTCCAGAACGCGTAGGCCCCCGCGGCGGTGAGGACCGCGAACAGCGCCAGCACCCCGGCCACCGACCAGGCGATGGCGCTGGTGCTGCCGGTGGCGACGGCACGGGCCACGACCAGGCCGACGGCCACGGGGACCAGCGCCTCGCAGGTCTGGTGCACGGTGGAGGACAGGCACCCGATCAGGGCGGGGCGCCGGCGGCGGCGCAGGACGTCGGCCAGCAGCCGGCGCGAGGGGTTCACGGGGGACGACCCTAGTGGTCAGTTCGGAAAGTTCCTGATCACGCGGCGAGTTGCCAGGTGAAGCTGACCGGCCGATGGGTCCGGGTCCGTTCCTGAACCCACTCCCGCACGGCCTGGTCGCAGTCGTCGCCGGTCGTGAACCAGTCGTGCTCGAGGACCTGGCGGGTGACGATCCCGAACACCGACTCGATCGGATTCACCCACGAAGCGTGCTTGGGCGTCAGCAAGATCTCGATGCCGGGATGCTCGGCCAGCCAGGCCGTCGTGGCCGGACTGGTGTGCGCCGGCCCGTTGTCCATGATCAACATGAAGTCGGGTCCGTGGACATCCTTGAGGTACTCCAACACCTCGATGAACGCCGCGGAGTCCATCGACGACCGGGCCCGCAGCATCTGCACCGCTCCGCTGACGCAGTCCTGGACCCCGTACCACGAGACGGTGCCCTTGCGGACGTACTCGAACTCGCGCCGCACGCCGCCATCACCGGCGCGGGTGTCGGCCCGGACGGGAGCCCGGACCGGGTGGGAGGTCTTCTCACCCAGACTCAGCACCGGCCGTCCGCCGACCCTAGTGATCTGCGGCCGAAGTCCGTGCCCCGGCTCGCTGCCAGGTGAAGGTGACGGGTCGGGGCTGTTGGCCGCGTAGCCGGGTCCAATGCTGGACACGTTCGTCGCACTCCTCAGCGCTGGTGAAGGCCGCGTGCTTGAGGACCTGGCGGGTGAGGATGCCGAAGACGGACTCCACCGGGTTCACCCACGAGGCGTGCTGCGGAGTCAGCAGCACCGTGATGCCAGGGTGCTCGGTCAACCAGCTGCGGGTGGCGTGGCTGGTGTGCGCGGGACCGTTGTCCATCACCAGGGTGAAGGTGGGCCCGTGGGCGTCGGTGAGGTGCTGCAGCACCTCGATGAACGCCGCGGAGTCCATTGAGGAGGTGGCGCGGATCATCTCCACCGCCCCGGTCGCAGCGTCTTGGATGCCGTACCAGGAGATCGTTCCGTGCCGGACGTACTCGAACTCCCGGCGCCAGCGCCCCTGTCCGTCGCGGCTGTCGGGCCGGACCGGGGTGCGCAGGGGGTGGCTGGTCTTCTCATCCAGACACAGCACCGGAAACGGATCAGCAGACGCGCTGGCGATGCCGGCTTCGACTGCCGCGACCCGTGCCTCGAAGTCCGGGTCGGCGCGGCGGTGCACCCAGCCGCGGACCTGCTGCACCTTCAGCTGCAGTGACCGTAGGGTCCGCCCGACCCAAGACGGGCTGACCCCCCAGTTCAGCAACCCCATCGCCTCGCTCAGCAACTGGTGCGTCCAGCCGGCGAACGGGGCCGGCGCTTCGCCGGTGGCCAGCGCCAGCAGATCCCGGCGGGTGGAGTCGTCGTAGAGGGCGGGACGCCCTGACCGCGGCGCATCGATCAGGCCGGCGATCCCGTCGTGTCGCCAGCGCCGCCACCACTTCCGTACCGTTTTCGGGGAGCAGTTGTGGGCGCGGGCGACCTGCCGGACGCCTGCCCCGTCCAGTATCGCCAGCGCCAGTCGCGCCCGCAGCGCATGCCGCTGCTGCTCGCCCGGGCCGTCGGCCACCGCCTGCAGTGACTCACGACTATCGTCGACGGCACGCGGCAGCCTCAGGTGGGATGTGCCGCGTGCTGGTGCCCCTGTGACTAGGCCGGCAGGACTGGCGCACCACCTGCGAGTACCCGGCCGAGGTCGACGCGGCTCGGTGATCTTTCGGCTCATGATCAGCTACCGCCATGTGCGCCGTCGGCCCTCACCGATTCCCACGCCACCGTTCGCAAGGGGATGAACGCTGAGCTCACGCGGACGTGGCCCTCGTTCCTGCGTCGCGTTGCAGGGTGCGCAGTGTCTGGTAGGTGATGGCCAGCGTCAGGGGCAGCAGCGCGGTCAGGGCCGACAGCCACAGGAACCCGTCCTGCCAACCCCGCTCCTGGATGACGTAGCCGATGACGGAGGCCGATGCTGCGATCCCGACCGCGCTGGCGGAGTTGATCCAGGTCATCGCCTGGGTGTAAACCGCGGCCACGGTCGCCTTCTGCAGAAGCTCCGAAGCAGGGATCAGCACCAGCGCGACGCAACCTCCGACGATCGCGTACCCGAGGAACATCAAGGGAACGCCCGGTACTAACGCCAGCGAAGCACAGCCGAGCGTGATTACGGTGGCTGCGCTCAACATCGTCTCTGTCGGGCGCCCGCGCTGCGCAGCGCCGTAGGCCAGACCGGCCAGCAGGCTCACGATGCTGCTCCCCGCAGCGATGGGCCCGGCGAGTGCACCGGCATCATGAGCAAGCGCGAAGGCGGTGATCGCCACACCGATACCACCGAAGAAGAATCCCATTGCAAGGTTGGCAACGAACAACGTAAGGAACCGCCGATTGAGCAACCGGGGATCGGCGAGCACGCCACGAGTCGTGCTCTGTGACGGAGCCGGTTCGGATTCTGTCGCCGTCAGGAGGCCGATCATCCCGACCGCCACGCAGGACAGGGCGACGACGAGCCCAGCCGATGGGGCGACGGTCGCGCTGACCGTGGTGACGAGGATGGGGCCGATGAAGAACGTCAGGTCGTTGAGCGATCCCTCCAGGGCGAACGCGGCCGGGAGGAGGCCGGTCGACTCTGCCGTCCTCCTCCACCGCGCCGCCGCCAGTGCCCCCACAGGCGGCGCTGTCGCTCCGGTCAGCCCTGCCAGAGCGAGCACGACCCAGGCGGCCGGCGACAGTGATGCGCACGCCACGACGAGGGCCGAGCCGGCCACGAGAAAGATGGGAACGCTTACCGCTACGACCCGGCGTTGCCCCCACCGATCAATCAGACGGGCGATTTGAGGGCCCACTGCGGCGTCGGCGATGGCGAAGACGCCGGTCGCGGCCCCCGCCTGGGTGAAGGAGCCGGAAGCGCCCTGCACCGTCCACAGCACGGCCAGGCCGGTCATGGCCACACCGAGCCGCGCGAGCCCAGCAGGAAGGAAGAACCTCAATGCGCCCGGAAGCCCGAGGACCTGCACGTAGCGGCCCGCCGCAGCGAAGAAAAGGGAAGATCGACCTGTAGCCATGCGGAACTCCAACGGCTCATCGCCGCGAGCTGCCAGACAGGTCGGACTGGACACCAACTCGCACGCACACCAGTGCGAAGGCCGACGTTAGTGCTTGGGGCGGGCGAGAAGCAACAGGCTCCGACGGAGTCGGTCGGCACCCGACCCGCAGTCCCTCGTCCCCCTGGACCGCAACGGTGGGGCACGGACTTCGGCCGTAGATCACTAGCGGTGGTCACAGCGTCATGCACCGCCATCACTTTGGCCTTGAAGTCCGGGGCAGGACGACGGTGGATCCAGCCGCGGACCCGGTGCACCTTCAGCCCCAGCGTGTTCAACGTCGTCGTGATCCAAGAGCAGGTGACGCCCCAGTTCAGGTTCCACATCGCATCGCGCAGGGCGCGGTGGGTCCACAACGCGTACGGGCCAGGACGCTTGGAGGTGGCCAGGGTCACCAGGTCCCGGGCAGCGTTGTCGGGGTACGACACCGGCCGACCCGAGCGGGGGGCATCCAGCAGTCCTTCGATGCCCTCGGCTGCCACGCGCCGGACCCACTTGCGGACGGTGTTGCGGGTGGTGCCGTGGACGGCGGCCACTGCGCGCAGCGACTTCGCGGCGGCGGCCAGCACGAGGCGGGCTCGGAAGGCGTGCCGTTGCACCACGCCGGGGTGGGCAGCGACGTACTGCAGTTGCTGCTCGACAGTCTCGGCCGTGCGCGGCATCGTTGGAAGTGCTGCACCCACGGCCACCGACGGTGCCGCGTCCTTGATCACGCAGTTGGCAGCGACATGTGCAGATCATGTGATCAAGGACTCTTCGAGCTGACCACTAGGACGGGTGGTGGTCCTGCGGGACGTCCCGGAGCTGGTCGGGCAGCGGGAGGAACTGGCGGAGGCCAGCGCCCGCCTCACCGAGCAATTACGCCACAACGAGGAACTGCGGCTGCGGCCGTCGGATGAGGCGGTGCGCGATTCCCTGACTGGCACCTGAAACCGGCGCTGGCTCGACGTGGGACTGCCCGCGGCCCTCGCGGCGGCGGACGCGCCCCTCCACGCGGCGAAGTGGCCGGGCCGCAACCGCGTTGTCCTGGCCGGTTGACGCTGGCGCGTGGTGCCGGCGTTGCTCACCCCACCCCGCCGGTGATACCAGCCATGACGGCTAACGCGCCCGCCGCCCCGAGCACCACGCAGGCCGCCGCGGCCAGCGTCGCGGACAGCACGCCGCGGCGCGGCCGGACGAGCACGAACGCCGCGACGGCGGCGAGCACGGTGAGCAGGAACGCGAGCGTCGTGAACGACATGGCCGACCTCCGGGTCCGGTCGCATCCCGGGCCGGGACGCCAGGGTCCCGACCCTGGCAGTTCCCGGCCCCGGACCGCCGTCGCGCGCACAATTCTCACAGATCCTCCCCGGCGGGTGCGGACCGCCCTGGAACGGACCTGCGTCGGTTCACGAGGTCGTTGGCGCTGCGCAGCACGGGTGCCGTCCGCGGCGCCGCCACGTCCGGCAGTTCCGGCGACGTGAACGTGTGCGTCTGCGCGGCCACGAGGGTCACCACGCCGCTGTCGACGCGCGCGGCGGCGTCGAGGGCGTCCGCCGGGGCGGCTAGGCGCAGACCCGGGTCCTCGGCAGAACACCGGAATGCAGGCTCGGCGCCCGAGCGCGCGGCCACGTGCAGGGACGCCCCGGCTGCGTCGCCCACGGCGAGGACGTCCTGCGCGAGCGCCGCGAGCGCCGCGGTCGCCGCCGAGCGGGCCCCCAGCGCGACCTGCAGGACCTGCTGCGCGAAGACGTCACCCGCCAGGTCCTCAAGCACGGCTGGTTCACGACCGGCGACGACTGCGACCAGGCCGTGCGGGAGTGGGTTCAGGAACGCACCCGGACCCATCGGCCGGTCAGCTTCACCTGGCAACTCGCCGCGTGATCAGGAACTTTCCGAGCTGACCACTAGGACGTGGGGCGGGCCGCGGGGCGCGCGGACCTCACCACGTCCTCAGCGCACGACGGTCGAGAAGGTGCCCGACGCCACCGGGGCGGCGGAGGTCGACGAACCGACGTGGACCGTGTAGTTCCACTTGGCACCGTCGGTGCCGAGCGTCTTGAACGTCAGCTGCGCCGACGGCTTCGCCGACGTGTAGAGGTACGTCGAACGGGGCCCGGACAGGCGGACGTAGGTGGGTTCCGTCGCGTTCTGCGGAACCTGCACCGTGAACGTCACGCCGGTCGCCGTCGGGGTGACCTTCGTCGCGTAGGCGGTCGAGGACACGACCCGGGGGTTCGCCGTGACCTGCGTGGTCGGCGTGGTGGGCACCGGCGTGGTGGGCACCGGCGTCGGCACGGGGGCCAACACCGGGACCGGGGCCGGCGGCAGCGCCGCGGCCGGCCGCAGGTGCTGGCTGACCTCGCGGTCCACGATCGCGGCGAACTGCCCGGAGCGCGAGTGCCCCACCCCGGCGGGCCAGGTCGCGTCCGTCGTGAAACCCGCTGCGGTGTACCACTTGTGGCCACCGAGGGCGCCCGCCGAGGACGTCGAGTACGCCTGGTCCGCGGTTCCCGTGTCGAAGGAGACGGTCGTCGACGCCTTGTACGCGGACGAGAACTTCCCCGCGACGGCCGGCGCGCCGCCGTAGGCGATGGCGATGGCCAGGTCGACCGACTGCGCCTCCCCGTAGGTGGGCAGGAACCAGCGGGTCGCCCACTGCGCACCCGAGGAGTAACCGCCGACGACGATGCGGTCGGTGTCGACGGGGTACTGGCTCTTGACCTGGTCGACGAGGGCGTTGGACCAGGCGGCCTTCTGCGGGGCGGTGGAGTCGAACCAGCAGTTGTCGTACCCGTTGCAGCCGGGGCCGGGGGCCTCCGGCACGACGAGCAGGAGGTTGTGCTTCTTGGCGACGGCGACGAGCCCGGCCTGCCCGTCCGCGTCGAGGAGGTAGGAGGCGTTGGGGTTGTCCAGGCCGTACCCGCCCGAGCCGTCCCCGTAGACGAGCAGACCCACGGACTTCGACCAGTCCAGGCCCTTGGCGAAGACGTGGTAGTCCGAGGTCAGGCCCCCGCTGCTGAAGGGCACGTCGAGGCGGTCGGTGAGCGGTCCCCCGGTCCCACCCGTCGAGGCTGCGGTGGCGGCGCCGGCGGGCAGCGTCAGCGCAGCGGCGGCGAGGGCCACGGCGGCGGCGCGAAAGATCTTCATGCTGGGAAGTCCCCGATCAAGGTGATGAGGGCGCGCGCAGCACGAGGTGCTGCACGACACCACTGACCCCCCTTGGGTCGGCGGCGGGGAGGGCCACCTTGAGGACCGGGCTCCACCACGACCGGGGACCACGGCGGGGACCACGGCGGGGACCACGGCGGGGACCACGGCGGGGACCGCGGGCTGGGACCGTGACGCGGCGTGCGGAACGGGTCCGTTGCACCGCAGGGATCACGGAGTCCGGGGCTCAGCGGTCCCCGCGTCGTCGCGGGATCCGCCGAGCGCCCCGCGAGCCGCCCCGGCGTCGGTGCCGCGACGGGGACTCAGCCGAGCGTGCCGGACACGCTCATGTGCAGGGGCGGGAGGGGGGTGTGCCGAGCACGTCAGCCGGCGTTCCGGACGCCCCCGCCCGGCAGCGCGGCACCCGGAACGGCGGTACCCGGCGCAGCGGTGAGCAGCGCGTCCAGGAGGTCGGCACCGAGGTCGGCGCGGACACCGTCCGGGTTGACCAGGCCGGCGTGGGAGTACCAGTCGGAGGTGGCCTCCGGGTGCGGCCCGACGACGGCCACGCGCCCGCGCCCGCGCGCCTGCACGAGAGCCGCGACAGCGCCGCTGGCGTACCGGGCCAGCACCTGGACGCCGGGGGCGGCGGGGTCGTCGAGCAGGAAGCGCGGGCCGTCCTGGAAGAAGACGTGCCGCGCCGAGCCGCGCCAGCTGACGGGCAGGACGGTGTCGCGCGCGTGGCGCAGCTCGGCGCCGGGGGACCCGGCGTACCGGTCGGTGTCACCGTCGAAGAGGCCGAAACCGGGGGTGCGCCCGGCCAGGTAGGCGCCGAGGCAGATGCCCAGGTAGGCCCCGCCCCCTTCGACGAAACCGCGCACGTCGTCGGCCGAGGAACGCAGGTGCCGCCAGGCGCGGCGCAGCGTCCCGCCGCCCGGCTGCACGTACAGGTGGGCCTCGGCGAGGGTCCTCGCCGTCAGCGGGAGGTCCTGCCCGCGACCGGTGAAGCGGACCTCCAGGTCCGGGCGGACCCGCCGGACCAGCACCGCCGCCGAAGCCGCGCAGGCGTCCGTGGCCGCCGGTCCGCGGTAGACGAGGGCGAGCCCGCCGCTGCGGCGTCGGGGGCGTTCAGCGGGCACGCGCCGGTCACCGCCCACCGCGCAGGACGCCGTCGCGCGCGCGGTGCGCACCGGCCGCCACGACCCGCTCCAGCGGACCCTGCCCGAAGCGGTGCCGCCAGAGCACGGCCACGACCAGGCCCACGACCACCTGGGAGGCGAAGAACGTCGTGTCGTCCTCCGAGGTGATGTACCGGGTGGCCAGGACGTTGAGCGTGTAGAAGGTCAGCGTCAGCGTGCCGAGGGCGGCCAGGGGCGCGAGCAGCGTGCGCGCGCCGCGCACCCGCTCCAGCAGCAGGACCGCGCCGAGCACGGCCATCGCCACCCCGGTGGTGTGCAGCAGGTCGACGGGGGTGCTGGAGTGCGCCGCGCTGATGGCCAGCCACCAGGAGGTGCTGCTGGGCAGCACCGGGTCGGGGCCCCAGCCGATGACGTCGTCGACCTCCTCGACCGAGAGCCCGGGGGTCGCGACCAGCGCGTCGTAGCCGCCGAACTGGTACAGGAGCACGTTGGAGACGAGCAGCGGGACGACCGCCAGCAGGGTGCCGCCGCCCAGCAGCCACCCAGCGACCCGGGCCCGGCGCAGGTCGCACCGGCCGATCAGCAGACCGGCGCAGATGTACGTCATCCACGGGATCGCCGGGTACACGCCCGTGAGCAGCAGGCTCGTCACCAGGCGCCACGGGTGGACGAACGCGTCCCCCAGCGAGGGGTTCTCGACGAAGGGGAACGGCAGTCCCGAGCGCACGGCCTGCATCACGAAGGGGGCGACCAGCGCGCTCACCACGGCGAGGAAGATCAGCACGCGCGCCGGGGAGTAGAGCACCGGGGCGGCCAGCAGGAACATGACACCGTAGTAGGGCAGGATCACGTACGGCGCGTCGACCACCGAGCCGACGAGGAGCCCGATCACGGTGATGCAGAGCGCCCGGGCGGCCAGTCCTGCGCACGCCGCGACCCTGGTGCGCCCGTCCGTGGACCGCCGCGAGCCCCCGGTCATGAAGGCCAGGCTCACCCCGGCCAGCAGCGCGAACAGCGCGGCGGCCTTGCCCGCGAACAGCGCCCAGGACCACGACTGGTCGCCGTCGTCGGTCACGAGCGAGTAGGTGTGCACCGCCGCCATGCCGATGAGCGCGAACCCGCGCGCGGCGTCGACCCCCGTGATGCGGGTCTTGCGCACCTGCGGCCGGGGGTCGTCGCCGGCCCGCGGGGCCCGGGCCGCCACGGGGATCTCGGCGGTGGAGCCCCGGAGGACCTGCTGCACGGACCCCGGCTCGCGGGGGTGTTGAGGGATCGCCACGGGACGTCACGTTACAGAGAAGTTTCGCACTCACACACCGCTGACGGAGACGTCCGCGAGAATCCCACTGCCTGTCGCAATCTGTTCACTCAATGCAAGAACCGCCCGTAGGCATGTAACTACTGTGTGTCCGATTGTGGTCGCCTGAGTAACTCGTGTGGTCCGAGCAATTGTTTCCTTCTGCTTTCCTGTGCTTGACTCCGCAAGCCTGGGGGGGCGGCGTCGATCGCCCTGCAACGGCAGCGCACCGCTGGACGCCCGGTCAGAGGCGTCCCGGACCTGGTGGTGCGCAACGCGACGATTCCGCCAGGAAGGGCCTCGTGACCACCACGCCCCACCACGACTCCCCCGCCGACTCCACCGTCCGAGAACTCCCGCGCCAGGAGCGCCCCCCGGAGGTCCTCCGCACCGGCCGGCACCGCGCGGACGCACCGGCCGTCGAGCCGATCCCCCGCAACCTCGTCCCCGCTCACCGGCGAGAACTGCTCCTGCCCCCCGGCCGGCCGCACCGGCCGGCGACCCCGCGCTCGGGCGCCCGGATGCACCACGTCTTCGAGGCCAGCTGCGACGCCACGCCCGCGGCGACGGCCGTCCAGTGCGAGGACGATTCCCTGAGCTACGTGGAACTGGACGTCCGCGCGAACTGGCTGGCGCACCACCTGCGCCGCAGCGGCATCGGCGTCGGCGACCGCGTCGCCGTGTACCTGCACCGCTCGCTGCTCACCTACTCCGCGGTGCTGGGCGTGCTGAAGTCCGGCGCCACGCTGGTGCCCGTCGACCCCACCTCACCGCAGGACCGGGTCGAGTACATCGCCACGGACTCCGACGTCGACCTGCTCATCACGACCCGCGAACTCGCCGACACCGCCGCGACCACGGGCCGCCCCGTGCTGGTGCTCGACGAGGCGGGCGGGCAGTTGTCGACCATGCCCTCGTCCCGCCCGGTCGTGGAGGCGACGGGGGACCCGGTCGCCTACATCATCTACACCTCCGGCTCGAGCGGGCGCCCCAAGGGCGTGCAGGTGGCGCAGTCGAGCATCTGCAACTTCCTGCAGGTCGTCCCCGAGCTGTACGGCGTCAGGCGCGAGGACCGCGTCTACCAGGGCATGACCATCGCGTTCGACTTCTCCATCGAGGAGATCTGGCCCACGTGGGCGGTCGGTGCGACCGTCGTCGCGGGCCCCAACGACGGACGCCGCCTGGGTTCCGAGCTCGCCGACTTCCTCGAGCACCACCGCGTCACCATGCTCTACTGCGTGCCGACCGTGCTGGCGACCATCGACCGCGACCTGCCGCTGCTGCACACCCTCAACGTCGGCGGGGAAGCGTGCTCGCAGGAACTGGTCGAGCGGTGGAGCCAGGGCGGGCGCCGTCGCATCCTGAACACCTACGGCCCCACCGAGGCGACGGTCACCGCGACGATGGCGGAACTCGTCGCCGGCCGGCCGGTCACCATCGGTCGCGCGCTGCCGACGTACACCACCCACGTCCTCGACGAGCAGTTGCGGCCGCTGCCGGACGGGGAACCGGGCGAGCTCTGCATCGGCGGCCCCGGCGTCGCCGTCGGTTACGTCGGGCGCCCCGACCTGACGGCGGAGAAGTTCCTGCCCGACCCCTTCTGCGAGGGCGGCCGCCTCTACCGCACCGGCGACCTCGCGCGCGTGCTGCCGGACGGCGAGATCGAGTACCTCGGCCGCGCCGACAGCGAGGTGAAGGTCCGCGGCCACCGCGTCGACCTGCAGGAGATCGAGAACGTGCTGCGCGAGGACGACGGCGTCAACGACGCCGTCGTCACGCTCCACAAGCAGATCGGGGAACTGGCCGGCTACGTCACCGCGCACCCCGGCCAGGACGAGGATGAACTGCTGCGCAGGGTGCGCGAGCGCCTGCAGCGGCAGGTGCCCCCGTACATGGTCCCGCCGTACCTGCTCCTCGTCGACGCCTTCCCCATGCTCCCCAGCGGCAAGGCCGACCGCAAGGCGCTGCCGGTGCCGACGGGCGGGCGATCCGTGGGCGGTGACGGGGAGCACGTCGCACCCGCCACCCCGCTGGAGCAGGAGGTCGCGGCCGTGTGGGCGGACGTCCTGGGTCTGGAACCGGCCGCCCTGAGCGTGGAGGCCGACTTCTTCATCGCGCTCGGCGGGCACTCCCTGGCCGCGGCCAACGTCGTCTCCACCCTGCGGCGGCGCCAGATCGCCCCGCGGATGGCCGTCGGCGACCTGTACGCCCACCCGACGGTGCGCGAACTCGCGGCCCACCTCCAGGCCGACGCCGACCGCGGCACCGGCGCGACGGTGCCGGAACGCGCCGGCCGAGCCCGGCACGGCTCGCTGCGCGTCGCGCTGTGCGGGGCCGGTCAGTTCGCGTCGCTGTACGCGCTGATGCTGCTCTTCTGCGCCCCGGTCGCCCTCGCCTACTCCTTCAACGACGGGCGCCCGTCCCTGACCCTGCTGGTGCAGCTGATGGTGGCCACGGCGGCCACCTTCCTGCTGGGGCGCTGGGTGTTCCCGCCCCTGGGCAGCCGGCTGCTGACGATCGGCGTGCGCCCCGGCCGATACCGGCTGTGGGGCTGGACGCACCTGCGCGTGTGGTTCCTGCAGAAGCTGATGGTCATGTCGCCGATCACGGTGCTGAGCGGATCTCCGCTGCTGCCCGGCTATCTGCGGCTCTGCGGGGCCCGGGTGGGCCGTGACGTCCACATCGCCAGCGGTGAGGTCATGCTGCCGTCCCTGACGACGATCGGGGACGGGGCGAGCGTCGGCTACGGCGCCCAGCTGCAGTGCTTCCACGTCGAGGACGGCTGGTTGCACGTCGGCCGGGTCGAGGTGGGGCCCGGTGCCTTCGTCGGCTCCAGCTCGCTCGTCGGCGCCGGCGCGAGCCTGGGCGCCGACGCTGTGCTCTCGGAGCACTCCTCGCTGCCCGCGGGCACCGAGGTTCCTGCCGGTCAGCGCTGGACCGGTTCCCCGGCCGTCCCCGATCCCCAGCCGCACGCCGTGCTCGCCCAGATCGCCGCCGCCGGTCGCTTCCCCGCGGCGACGCGGCGACTGCGCGGGGCCTTCCGCGCCGGTTTCCTGGGGGTGGAGCTCGTCCAGCTCATCACCCTGCTGCCGCCCATCGTCCTCGTCTGGTGGACGCTGCTGATCTGGGGCAGCGGCGCCGCCCTGGCCGCGTGCCTGCTGACCGGCCCCCTCTACGTGGGGTGGACGTGCCTGCTGGTGGCCCTGCTGCGCCGGCGCGTGCTGCCGGAGACGCCGGTGGGCGTGACCGCCGCCAACTCCGCCCTGGGGCTGCGCAAGTGGCTGGCGGACAAGCTGCTGGAACTCAGCCTGATCTCCACGAACACCCTGTACTCCACCCTGCTCACCTCGCCGTGGCTGCGGGCGCTGGGTGCCCGCGTGGGGCGCGGCGCGGAGGTCTCCACCGTCGCCCACCTCGACCCCGACCTGCTGGAACTGGCCCCCGGCAGCTTCGTGGCGGACATGGCCAGCGTGGGCAGCGCCACCTACTACCGCGGCGCGATGGTGATGGAGCGCACGACCGTCGGCAGCCGCGCCTTCATCGGCAACGCCTCCTTCGTCCCGGCCGGCACGTCCCTGGGTGACGACTCGCTCGTGGGGGTGCACACCGTGCCGCCGGCTGCGGGCGCCCCGGAGGGTTCCTCGTGGCTGGGCTCGCCGGCGATCTTCCTGCCGCGACGGCAGGACAGCGGTTCCTTCGACGAGTCCCAGACGTTCCGCCCGCACCCCGCGCGGGTCCTGCAGCGGCACGCCATCGAGTTCGCCCGCATCACCCTGCCCGCGTCCGTGCTGGCGATCTCCACCTTCCTGGCGATGTGGGTCGTCGCCACGGTGGCCAGCGAGTACGACCACTGGATCGTCGTGGTCGCCGCACCGGCGGCGTTCCTCGGCGCGGGGCTCGTCGTGGTGTGCGCCGTCGCGGGGTTCAAGTGGCTCGCCGTGGGCCGCTACCGCCCGCGCGTCGAGCCGCTGTGGAACCCGTTCGTGCGCTGGTCGGAACTCGCCACCGGTCTGTACGAGGCCGCAGCCGTCCCCGCGCTGCTGCAGCCGCTGGCCGGAACCCCGATGCTCGGCCCGCTGCTGCGGCTGTTCGGCACGCACGTCGGCCGGCGGACGTACATCGACACGACGTACCTGACCGAGTTCGACCTGGTGCACATCGGGGACGACGCCTGCATCGGTTCCGGGGTCTCGCTGCAGACCCACCTCTTCGAGGACCGGGTGATGAAGATGTCGGACGTGCGCATCGAGGCCGGTGCGTCCGTGGGGACGCGCTCGGTGGTGCTCTACGACGCGGTGGTCGGGGCCGGGAGCACCCTCGGCCCGCTGTCGCTGGTGATGAAGGGCGAGACGCTGGCCGCGGGAACGCACTGGCGGGGCATCCCCGCTCAAGCCGAGCACTGAGCCCACCCGGCGGGGCCGGTCCGCGGTGCGCGGACCGGTCCCGCTGCTCTCAGGGAGCGGCCCGGGGGTCGTCGGCCTCCGGCAGGGCGCCGACCTCGACGAGGACCTCCAGGACCTCGGGCAGTTCCGCGAACGCCTCGGCCACGTCCTCCGGGGTGGCGATGGTGTGCGCGTTCTCGCGCAGGTACCGCTGCAGCGCGGCGTCGAACTCCTCGGCACCGACCCGGTCCCGCGCTTCGACGAGGGCGGTGCCACCGGCGGTGTAGACGCGCTCGTAGAAGGTCGTGGCAGGGCTCCGGTAGCGCGTGAACCAGCTGAGGGGCCGCCCCACGTCCGTCAGCGTCCGCCGCGGCAGGTCGTCCAGCGACACGTCGTCGCCGTCCGCGACCCGCTGGGCGAACGTGGCGAAGGCCTCGTCCAGCCAGGGGTCACGCCCCTGGTCGTTGCCGACCAGGCTGTAGAACCACATGTGGGCGAGCTCGTGGGTGATCAGCGGGCGGCGGCGTTGCGGGTCGACGTCCGCGACCTGCACGGCGCCCGGGAACTCGATGCCGCTGCTGTCGCTCTCGACCACCGTGATCCACAGGTCGTCGTACGGGAACGGGCCGAGCAGGTCGACGAGGTCCTCCAGGGACTCCCCGATGACCTCCTCCCAGTCGTCCAGCGGCGCCTCCACGCGTCCCTCGACCCCGGCGAAGTGGACCCGCACCCCCTCGACGTCGAACTCCCGCACCTCGTAGTCGCCGACGTGGACGGCCACGTCCCGCACCGACGGCGCGCTGAACTCCGTCGTCGTCCGGTCCGGGTCGCCCGCACCCGCGGTGCGGTCCTCGAGGGATCCCGTGGCCTGCACGACGTGCTCGGAGGGGGCGGTCACCTGGAGGGACTCCAGCCGGAACTCCTCGCTGACCGCCGTCTCCCCGGCGACGGCCACCGCCGGGGTCTCGTCCCAGCCGACGCCGCGCTCCCACGCCAGCAGCGGGAAGGCGGTGGCGAACCACGCGGCGTCCCCCCGCGAGGAGCGGCCGATGCGCTCGTCGACGTCCACCCCCAGCTGCAGGTCGAAGCGCAGGTCGGCCGTGAGGGTGGTGCCCGCGTCGACGCACTGCGCCAGGGGCACCCGCAGCAGGGTCCCGGCGGGTGCTGCGGCCGGCGCTCCCGCCTCCTCGTCCCGGGCGTCCACCACCTCCCCGTCGACCCGCACCTCGGTCACGACCAGCCCGCTGCCGGGCTCGGCCGTGGTGGGCTTGTTGGGCCAGTTGCGGAAGACGAGCTCGCACACGCGCTCGTCGGGGGTGAAGGCGATCCGTTCCCGCCCCGAGACGCTGCTCAGGTCGTCGGCGACGTCGAAGGACAGCCGCACCACCGGGCGCTGGTCCCACGGCCCGGCCGTGCCCGTCGGGGTCGGCGCCACGTCGGGCACCGGTCCTCCGCTGCAGCCGGCGAGCAGGACCGCACCGGCACCGGCCCCGGCCCCGGCCCCGGCGAGCAGGAGCCGGGGTGGGATGACGCGCATACGGTGTTCTCCCGCGGGACCAGGTGCACTCGCCGGTCGGCGGGGCCGCCGCCATTGTGCCCGGGCCTCCCTCCGGACCACGCGTCAGGTGCGGGCTCGTCGTTCCGCGATCTCTGTTCGAGTTCTATTACCCGCGATAAGCGGAATTTACCTTGCAATCGGGGCCGAGGCACCACACGGCTCGTCCTCACCACGCCGTGGAGGCCGTCAGCTCCCCGACAACGCTGCGCGCACGGCGTCGGCCGAGCGCCGCGCCGCTCCCCGCAGCGCCGCCGGGTCCGGTCCGGCGGCCAGCACCTCGCGCGAGCTCGCCGCCAGCACGAACGGGCGGGCGGCGCCGAACACGGTGCGCAGGTCGGCCGCGGTGGCGCCCTGCGCACCGAACCCCGGCGCCAGCAGCGGGCCGTTGACCGCCGCCAGGTCGATGCCGAGGTCCTGCACGGCGCTGCCCACGGTGGCGCCGACGACCAGCCCGACGTCGCCCATCGGCGGCACTCCGGCGTTCTCGGCCGCCGCGGCCTCGGCGACCGCGCGCGCCACCGAGCGCCCGTCGGGCCCCACCGCGTGCTGCACGCCCGGCCCTTCCGGGTTGGAGGTCAGGGCGAGCACGAACACCCCGCGGCCGTGCTCGGCGGCGGTGTCCAGCAGGGGCTGCAGGGAACCGAACCCCAGGTACGGCGAGGCGGTCACGGCGTCGCCGGCCAGCGTGGAGTCGCCGGCGAACGCGTCGGCGTAGGCGGCCATGGTGGAGCCGATGTCACCGCGCTTGGCGTCCACGATCGTCAGCAGCCCGGCCTCGCGGGCGTCGGCGACGACCCGCTCCAGCGCCGCGACGCCGCGCGAGCCGTGCCGCTCGAAGAACGCCGCCTGCGGCTTCAGGGCCGCGACGTGCCCGGCGAGGGCCTCGACGACGGTGCGGCCGAAGCGCTCCACCCCGGCGGGGGGGGGGGGGGGGGGGGCGCGCGCCCCCGCCGCCGCGGGGGGGGCGGGGGCGGGGCCGCCGCCCCCCCCCCCCCCGCGCGCGCCGGCGCCCGCCCCCGGCCCCCCCCCCCCCCCCCCCCCCCCCCCCCCCCCCCCCCCCCCCCCCCCCCCCCCCCCTGCGCCGGGTTCGCCCAGCGCGGGGACGCGGGGACCCGCGCGGGTCAGAACATCGTCGCCAGCGTGCGGTCCGGCTGGCTGACCAGGCGGGCGATCGGCACCAGTGCCACGGCGGCGGCCGTGCACGCCGCCGCCGCCAGCGGTGGGACACCGGTCCAGGGCAGCGCCCCGGACACCACGACCGCGGAGGCGCCGAGAGCGGCGAGGGCGACGGTGGCTGCCGACGCGAGCCGGGAGAACGACTCCAGCAGGGCGGCGACGAACCCGACGACGCCGAAGCACCCCAGCCCCACCAGCAGCAGCACGAGGCCGCGCTCCGACGTGGCCGCCGGCTGCACGAGGAGGAAGGTCAACGCCGACGCCGCCGCGGTGAGCAGCACCAGGCGCACCAGGGCCCCGGCGATGATGCCGCCGAACACGCGCCGGTTGCGCCGGCTGGAACGGTCGCCGAGGTCGGTGGAGGCCAGGGACCCCAGCAGGACGGTCCAGACCCGGTTCAGGTGCCGCCCGGCCCACACGCTCCCGAGCAGGGACGGGACCAGCGCGACGACGGGGAACGGCCGCCAGGTGGACCACTCCACCGAGGGGTCGACGACGATCAGCAGGGCGGTCGTCCCCCCGATGGTCCCGGCCGCCAGGGACCGCGGCAGCGGGGTCGGCGGGGACGCCGACGGTGCGCAGGTGACCAGGGCGGCTGCGACCACCACCTGCGTGAGCACCACGACGAGCAGGACGTCCAGCACGACGGGCACCCCCAGGTTCATCGCCAGCGTGGCCAGGAGCAGGGAGGCCGCGTACGGCACCCCCCAGCCGCGCACGACGACGAGCAGCCCGCCCACCCAGGTGACCACGAGGGCAGCGGGCAGCACCAGCGCCGGGTCCAGCACCAGGCCTCCGGTCGCGAGCAGCGACGTCGCGGCACCGACCCCGACGGCGCGGTGGTCGGCCCGCAACCTGCCGATGCCGCGCGCGTCGGTGAGGTAGCGCCGGCGCAGGAACCACTGCAGCCCGAGGCTGACCGGCAGTGCGAGCTTCCACGCCTGCTCGACCGCCCCCGACCCGAGCGCACCGGCCAGCGGCGCCACCCAGGCCGTCGTCGCCAGCAGCGTGGCGATCAGGCCGAGGAACTCCCGGGTGGAGTCCGGCGCCACGTCGCCGCGGGCGCGGCGGTACGGTCCGGCGGGCGGGGACGCCCGCCGGACCGCGGCCACCTCGCGGGCCAGCGGCAGCGCCGAGCGCGCGAGCAGCCCGCCCCACGCCTCGAGCACCACGCTGGCCTCCAGCGGGTCCTGCGGCTCGCGTCCCAGCCCGGCCCGCACGCGGGCGGAGGCCTGTTCCGTGGTGATCCTCATCGTCCCGCTCCCACGTGGTCGTCCGGTCCGGGTGCGGCGGGGTCCCGCGCGGCCACGGCGCGCAGCAGGAGGTCGTAGCCGTCCAGGCAGCGTTGCTGGCCGAACAGCCGCCGGACGCGCTGCTGCCCGCGCTCGCCGAGCAGTTCCGCCAGGTCCGGGTCGGTGAGCAGGGTGGTCACCGCGTCGGCGAGGCCGTGCACGTCCCCGGGGGGAGCGGTCATCCCCGCTCCCCGCACCGCGTCCAGCACTCCGCCCACCAGGGTGGTGACGACCGGGCGACCCTCCGACAGGGCCTCCAGCACCGACATCGGGAACCCTTCCGAGATGCTCGTCATCAGCACGACGTCGGCCGTCCGCACCACTCCGGTGGGGTCCTTCGTGGGCCCCATGAAGCGGAAGGAACCCCCCAGCTGCAGCTCCTCGTGCAGCGCGCGGCAGCTCTCGGCGTAGGCCTCCTGGCCCTGCGGGACCGGCCCGTAGTGCAGGAACGTGGCGTCGGGCACCCGCCGCCGCACGGCGGCGGCCACCCGCAGCATGGTCTGGACGTCCTTGAGGGGGTCGAGGCGGCCCACGGAGACGACCGTGCGGGTGCGTGGTGCGGGCTCGGCCGCACCGGGGACCGGCACCCCGTTGGGGATGGCGACGATGCGCCGGGGGTCGGCCCCCAGCTCCTCCTCCCACGGGGCGTTGGCCGGCGCGACCGGAGCCACCACGTCCGCGACCGCGTACGTCAGCCGGGACAACCCGCGCGCCAGCCTCGTCGTGACGAAGCGCGCGGCGGCGGGGTCGGAGGAGCGGGCGGCGGCCAGGTAGCTCTCCCGCACGTACAGGCCGTGCTCGGACAGCACGACGGGGCGGTCGTGCAGGGCCTTGTCGACCGCTGCGGGCAGCACCGACCATGCCGCGGCGGTCACGAGGGACACGTCGGCGTCGGGCGTGGGTTCAGCTCCGGCGCGCGCGATCCAGAACACCGTCTGGTACAGCTCGACGGCCCGGGAGAGGTCGAACGCCGGCGCCGGGCCGCCGGCCCCGTCCGGGTCGGCCAGCACGCGTGACAGCGCGAGCGTGTACCGGTGCCAGGTCTCCTCGTCCCGGAAGGTGGGCACGAGGCGGTCGGGGTGCCGGCGGCACCACGTGAGCGCCTCGACCACCGCCAGGGGGTCCGTGGACCAGCCGAGCAGCCCCTCCACCAGTTCACCCGCCAGGTCCACGCGGTTGCGCCTCCGGCCGCGGGCCCGCACCGCTGCCCGGCGGGGGGTCCGGGCGGGGCCCCACAGGTGCAGGTGGCCGGCCAGCTGCGCCTGTGGCGGCAGCTGGAAGACCGGCTCGTCGACGTTGCCGGTGAACGCGAAGATCGACCACTCCACGTGGGGCAGGCCCCGGACCAGCAGGTCGCACCAGGTGCTGACCCCGCCCACGACGAAGGGGTAGGTGCCCTCGGTCAGCAGCAGCACCCGCAGGGGCGGCTCCCGATCGTCGCCGGCCGCGGCCGGGGTCCCGCCGCTCACCGCGCCCCCACCGGGAGGGTGACGCGCAGGGGCTCGCCGGCCCGCACGTCGATCCAGCCGGAGCGCGTTCCCGCGTAGGCGTCACCGAGGTGCGCGCGGCGCTGTCGGCGTCCTGCGGTGCGGCTGTGCTCGGGCACGGTCAGGGGGACCTGCACGTCCTCGGTCGTCCGCACCTCCAGGGCGCCGGCGTGCAGGAGGGCGGTGACCCGGCCCGACGCCAGGGCGGAGCGCCACCGGTGCCGGCGGCGCAGCTCCTCGGCCACCTCGTCCATCGACGTGTTGACGAGGGGGGCGCTGCCGTCGAGGAGGGAGCCGAGGACCCCGAGGACGTGACCGACGAACGTGAGCAGGACGCGTTCCCCGGCGAGGTTGGACTGGTGGGCGAAGAGGGGGCCGGGGTCGTTCGTGAGGACGTGGCGCAGCACGATCGTCGTCTCCGACCGGAGGAACTCCTCGGTGGACGCCGCCCGGACGCCCTGCGGCGCGTACTGGCGGTTGTAGTCGTCGAGCAGCTGCCCCCAGGTGCTCACGTGCGCGTAGACGTTGGTCGGGTGGCGCGGCACGGTGGTGGCGGGACCGATCGAGGAGCCGTGGGCCGGCAGGGAGGAGTCCGTGGCGATGGCGGTGATGTCGTTGCCGCGCAACGCCTCGGGCAGGTTGGGGTTGTCCAGGCCGGAGTGGACTCCGGTGACGAGGGCGGTGGCGCTGGCGCCCAGGCCGACGGACCGGGCCCAGTCGTTGTTGGCGCCGATCTCCTCGCTGAGGGCGGAGGCGTCCAGCCACGGTGCTGCCGCACCGGCGGGGGACCGGTCGTGGGTGGCGGCCCGCCCGAGGTCGCGGTGGCTCCACGTGTGGTTGATCCAACGGAACTCGGCGGCACTGGTCAGCAGCGAACGCGTCAGCGCGTCGTCGGTGCCGGCTCCACGACCGTTGAAGGCCAGGTCGAAGGTGAACCCGTGCTCCTCCTGCCACGCGACCAGGGCTTCCACGTCCCCCGGGGTCATCCGCACGACCGCCGGGTGTTCCGCCGGCACCACCTCGCCCTGGCGCGTCGTGGCGTTCGCCAGGAGCACGTCGTCCACGTGGCAGGACAGGAAGTGGCGCTCGAGGCCCAGGTGGGTGCCCCGGGTGACCCAGGTCAGCAGGCCGCGGGCGAGCAGCAGCCCGTGCAGCATCCACTCGTCGTTGTTGACGAGGACCACGACGTCCTCCAGGCCCTGCCCGTCGTCGGCCACCCCGACGACGGGTTCGCCGTCGGTCGTCTCGACCAGGGTGGTGAACCGGTCGTGGTCCAGCACGGTGGCGCGGTACCCCCAGCTGCCGGCGCCGAGGACGAGCTCACCGCGGAGGTAGCCGAAGACGGCCGCGCCCGCGGGTGTCACGCGCACCGTGACCCCCGTGGTGTCGCGTCCGCCGTGCGCCTCGAGCCCCGCGCCGGGGCGGGGGAACTCGTAGGCGGCCAGCTGCCGCACACCGAAGCGGCGGCGGTAGCGGTGCAGCGCGGCGGAGCTGCTCCAGAACGCGGAGGTGTCCGTGCCGGCGATGATCGCGTGGTAGCGGCCGTGGTCGGGGTCCCCGCCGTGCACCAGATCGCCGTCCGTGACGGGCCGGGCGCCGTCGGGGTGCAGGACGTCGTGGTCGGTGCCGACGCGGTCCAGCACGGCCCGCCACGCCCGGGTGGTCGGATCCTCGGGGTTCCCGGCCAGCAGCAGGACCCGCACGTCGGTGCGCAGCCCCGCCGCTGCGCGGCGGCGGGCGGCCCATCGGCCGAACCGCGTCACCGCGCCGCGGTCCTCGCGGGCACCGGTTCGCCGTGCCCGCCGCTGCGCCTGTCCGCACCGCTGCCGGCGCCGCGCCTGTCGGTGCCGTGGTCGGTGGGGCGCTCGGCGACGTGGCTGCCCCGGGGGCCGCGCCGCTCGACCACGCGCCGGTCGATCTCGGCGAGCGGGAGGCCCCCACCCAGTTGCCGCTTCATCTGGGCGGCGGCGACGGTCAGCTCGTCGAGGACGTCGACGAGGGCGCGACGCGTCGCCTCCGTGTGCGCCATCACGTGGTAAGCGTCGTCCTGCGCCTCCAGCGCGTCGAGGAGGGCGGGGTGCCCGGCGAGGGTGCCGCGCAACTGCTCGGTGACCTCGCTGATGCTCCGCGGGCGTTGGCGTTCCAGCTGCAAGCGGGCGTTCTCCCGCCTGAGGCGCTCCACCTCGAGGTGCAGCTCGGCCTCCTCGCCGCCGGCCGCCCCGCTTCGACGCCACCACCGCGCTGTCCTCATGCTTCCCCCCGGAGCCGTAGGAACTTGAGCTCGGCAGGGACGGTAGCGGACCTCGGGCACCCTTTTGGGTGAACGCGGGACAAGTTCGGTCGATCCGGCCGACGAGTTCCATGCGATGGACGTTGAGTGCTCGAGCAATCACTCTGTGAAGCTGCGGGTGGTGCTCGAGGAGCTCTCCACCCCAGTCGCCCCAGGTGGATCGACGGGTGCGCGGAGACGACCGGCAGGCCGGCCGAAACGGGAAAGGCGCCGCACCCCGGCCGCGGCGCACACCCTCAGCGGCCGGTCAGCAACCGCTCGACCTCGCCCCAGGAGGACACCACCGCGAACGCCCCGGCCTCGCGCAGGGCGTCGGTGCGCGCCTCGCGCTCCTGCTCGGGCACGAACTGGACGGTGCCGATCGTGCGCACCCCCGCGGCCACCGCGGACAGGGCCCCGTTGATCGAGTCCTCCACCGCCACGGCCTCGTCCGGAGTGATCCCCAGGTCCTGCAGGGCGTGCACGTACACCGCCGGGTCGGGTTTGCTCGTGGGCTCGGGCAGGGAGTCCTCGGCGCTGTAGCGGCGCCCGGCGCTGAAGAACCCGGCCAGGCCGGTGACGTCCAGGCAGGCGTCCAGACGCGAGACGGCGCTGGAGGTGACGGCGGCGAGCCCGAAGCCCTCCGCCAGCCGGGTCAGCGGTTCGCGCACCGCCGGGTCCTCGCGCAGCACGGTGCGCAGGTGCGCGGTGACGACGTCCTTCTCCTGCGCGACCCAGTCCTCCAGGTCGCCGGCGGCGAGGTCCCGGCCGTAGCCGCGGGCCAGCTCCTGCGCGGCGGCGCGGAAGTTCTTGCCGTTGGTCATGGACTGCAGCTCGGCGGGGGAGTACGGGCGCTCGGCGCCCAGCTCCGCCAGGAACCGGTTCGTCACGTCCGCCGAGGCGGCGTACGCGGGTTCCTCCGAGGGGAACAGGGTCCCGTCGGCGTCGCACAGCAGCGTGGTGACCCCCGTGGGGTCGAATCCGGTGGAACGGTCGCTCACGCAGCGCCCTCCTCGTCGAGCGTCAGGTACAGCTGGACCACTTCGCGGGGACCCTGCTCCTCCAGGGCCCGCAGCGCCACCTCCACGGAGGCGACGAAGTGCTCGTCGCGGGAGAGGGTGCCGAACACCGTGCTCTCGCTGAGCAGGGGTTCGGGTTCCACGGCGCCCTCCCGGGCGAGCTCCACGAGGCGCTCGGACAGCGGTCCCTCCACCGGGAACCCCTCCCCGGCGTAGTCGTACCCGCGCAGGAACCGCATCCAGCCGGCCACCGCCAGCACCAGGAGCTGGTGGGGCCGGTGCTGCTCCAGCGCGGCCCGCACCGAGGGGAAGACGTAGTTCGGCATCTTCGTCGAGCCGCGCCGGCACAGCCGCAGGAGCTGGTCACCCATCCTGGGGTTCGACAGGCGCTCCACGAGGGTGCGCTGGTACTCGTCCAGGTCGATGCCCGGGACCTCCGGCAGCAGCGGGGCGATCTCATCGCCCATGAGGCGCACGAGGTACTCGCGGAAGACGTCGTCGGCCATGAGCTCGTCGATGGTGCCGTACCCGGCCAGGTGACCCAGGTAGCCCAACGCGCAGTGGCTGGCGTTGAGCAGGCGCGTCTTCATCGTCTCGTACGGCGTGACGTCGTCCACGAACTGCACGCCGACCTCCTCCAGCGGGGGGCGGCCGGCGCAGAAGGAGTCCTCCACGACCCACTGGGTGAACGGCTCGGTGATGACCGGCCAGCGGTCGTCCACCCCGGTGGAGGAGGCGATCGCGTCGCGCTCCTCGGGCGTGGTGGTGGGGGTGATGCGGTCGACCATCGAGCTGGGGAAGGTGACGTTCTCCTCGATCCAGCCGGCCAGGTCGTCGCCGAGGCGCTCGTCGCGCAGCCGGGCGAAGGACAGCACGGCGGTGCGGGCGGCCGCCCCGTTGTGCTGCATGTTGTCGCAGGACAGCACGGTGAAGGGGCCGGTGCCGGCGTCGCGGCGGCGGGCGAGGGCGCCGGTGAGCAGGCCGAAGACGGTCCTCGGCCGGTCGGGGTGCTCCAGGTCGGCGCGGACGGCGTCGTCGTCGGCGTCGAACTCACCGCTGTGCGGGTCGATCCGGTAGCCGGTGCCGGTGATCGTCAGCGTCACCAGGCGGGTGCGCTCGTCGGCCAGGACGTCCAGCACCGCGCCGGGGTCGTCGGCGGTCAGCAGGTAGCGGGTCAGCACCCCCACCACGCGGGCGCTCTCCTGCTCGGCGCCGCGCTCCACGACCGTGTAAAGCCGGTCCTGCGCCTGGAGCACCTCACCGATCTGCGGGCTGTGCATCCCGACGCCCACGAGGCCCCAGTCGCGGTGGCCGCGCCGGGCGAGCTCGTCCAGGTACACGGCCTGGTGGGCGCGGTGGAAGCCGCCGACGCCGATGTGGACGACGGAGGGGAGGAGCGCGGCCCGGTCGTAGCCGGGGACCGAGACGCTGCCCGGGAGGTCGTGCAGGGTGCTGTCCGACAGGGGGACGGACCGGCCCGAGCCGGTGGTGGGCGCGTCGGCCAACGTCGCTCCTCGCAGAGGTCGCCCGCGGTGCGGGGAGTGGTGCCCGTCGGTTCGAGCACTGGTCTCCTACCCGCTGCGGACACGCTCAAACCACCGGGGTGCCGCACCCTCGGTGCTTCGTCCGTCGCCGAACGGGTACGTGCCCGCGGAGGGCGGCACCGGCCGCCCCACCGGCACCGGAGGAGCGCTCGTGTCCGACAGCACCGCCGACCCCACCGAGGCGCCGTCCCGCCCGGAGCCGGAGGTCGAGGAGGCCTTCGACCGGCTCGTCAGCGAGGGCCGCGACCGGCTGGCCCGCCCGCTGCTGCCGCTGGTGAGCACGGGGTTCCTGGGCGGCCTCGACGTCGGCACCGGGGTCCTGGCGTACCTGCTGGTGCTGCACGCCACCGGCAGCCACCTGCTGGCGGGCCTGGCGTTCTCCATCGGCTTCGTGGCGCTGCTGCTGGCGCGCAGCGAGCTGTTCACCGAGGACTTCCTCGTGCCCGTCACGGCCGTCGTGGCGCGCGAGGGCAGCGTCGTCTCCCTGCTGCGGCTGTGGGCGGTGACGCTGGCCACGAACCTCCTGGGCGGCTGGGTGATCACCTGGCTGATCGTGGGTGCCCTGCCGGACCTGCGCGCCACCGTGGTGGAGTCCGGTGCCCACTACGCGACGCTGCCCATCGGCCTGGAGTCGTTCTGCCTGGCCGTCCTCGCCGGAGTGGTGATCACGCTCATGACCCGCATGCAGCACAGCACGGAGAGCACCGGGGTGCGGATCGTGCCCGCGATCCTCTTCGGCGCGCTGCTGGCCGGCGGGCAGCTCTT
The DNA here is from genome assembly GCF_050871845.1 of Kineococcus arenarius subsp. arenarius. Taxonomy (NCBI): domain Bacteria; kingdom Bacillati; phylum Actinomycetota; class Actinomycetes; order Kineosporiales; family Kineosporiaceae; genus Kineococcus; species Kineococcus arenarius. The sequence goes on along the minus strand of NZ_JBJLSE010000011.1, from coordinate 12,364 downwards.
CCACTCCGTCCTGGACTCCCTGCTGGTGTTCGCGGCCATCCACGCGGACGCGCCCTTCGGCTACCTGGATTGGCTGCCCCGCCTCGGCTGGGCCGTGCTCGGCAACCTCGTCGGCGGGCTGCTCCTGGTCACCGCGATCCGGCTGCTGCGGGTGCCGCACCGCGTCGCCGAGGCCCAGCACGAGCACTCCTGAGGCGACCGGCCCGCCTCGGCTGCTCGCACCGCCCGTCTCCCGGGCGGTGCGGGGGCTAGGATCGGGGTGCCGGGTCGCGAGGCCCGGCACGCCGGCATGGCGCAACTGGTAGCGCACCCGACTTGTAATCGGGCGGTTAGGGGTTCAAGTCCCCTTGCCGGCTCGCCGTTTGACCTGCAGTTTTGCCTTCCGGAGGGGCCCGCTCGTCGCCTTCATCGGCTTGGCGGGACCACATCGGGACCACATCGGGCTTCCGGCTGTACGCCACGGCCGCCGCGATGGTGTCCGCGGCCGTGCGTGCCAGCTCCGGCACGACGTGCATGTAGAGGTCGCGCGTGATCGCGCTCGTCGAGTGCCCGAGGCGGGCGCTGACGATCTTGACGTCGATGCCGGCGGCCAGGGCGAGGCTCGCGTGCGTGTGCCGCAGGTCGTGCAGCCGGATGACGGGTACGCCGGCCTTGCGGACCAGGTCGATGAACAGGTGGGTGACGGCGTCCGGGCGCAGCAGGTCGCCGTTGTCACGAGCGAAGACGAGGCCGTGGTCGACGTAGCCGTCGCCCCAGGATCGCCGCTCCCGCTGCTGCCGCTCTCGGTGCTCGCGCAGGACGTCGACGGTGGCGGCGTCGATCGGGACGCTCGGGCGCCGGCGTGCGTCTTCGGAGCTCCGAGCTTGGGGCCGGCGCCTGCGTCGATCACCTGAGAACGGACGGTGATGTGTCCGCGGTCGAGGTCGACGTCCTTCCAGTGGGTGCCGATCGCCTCACCACGGCGCATCCCGGTGAACGTCAGGACGTGGAAGAGCGCGTACAGGCGGTGGTGGCTGCAGGCGTCGAGGAAGTCCGCGATCTGCTGCGGTTCCCAGACGGTCGTCTCGGCGCGGCGGTGCTCAGGGAGCTCGACCTGCAGGGCTGGGTTCCACTGGATCAGGCGACGCTTCACCGCTGTGTTGAGGGCTGATCTCAAGGTGCGGTGCACGTGGTGCACGGTCGCCGTCCCGGTGCCGGTGTACCGGCCGTTCATCAGGTCGTTGTAGAGGGTGTCGATGTGGTCGGCGCGCAGCGCGTCGAGGCGGTAGTGCCCCAGTGCCGGGGTTAGGTAGCGGCGGACGTGGGTCTCGTAGTTCCGTCGCGTCGTGTCCCGCAGGTTCCGCTTGCCTCGCAGCCAGTCGTCCAGGAACCGCTGCACGGTGAGGGTGTGGTCCGAAGCGATGCCGGCCCGTTGCTTCTCGATCTCCGCGTCCAGCGCCTGCTGCGCCTCCCGCTTCGTCGAGAAGCCGGATCGGGTCACCTGCCGGCGTCCGCCGTCGGGGCGGCGACCGAAGTCCACCGTGAACTTCCACGGGCCCCGGCAACGGTGCGGCTGCAGCTCACCGTTCTGATCACGCGGGCACGATGCCACGTGTCGCTGGGTGACGTGCCCCTTCCTCACCGCACGACACCGACGAGTTCCAGCAGCGGTGCCGACGGGACCCGGATCAGCTTGCCGAGGCGCACGACCGGCGTCGGCCAGGCGTTGGTGCGGATGCGTTCGTAGGCGGCGGTGCGGCCGATGCCGAGGACCTTCGCCGCGGTCGGCACGTCGACGACGGGCGGCAGCTCGCGGATCTCGTCGGTGTTGAACTGCGGTCGCGTCATCGTGGGTCTCCTTCTCCTGTGCTCACTCGGCCATCGAGACGTGGATGTGGTCGTAGTGGCCGCCGGTGGCGTCCTGCGCGTCGTAGACCCCGCCGCCGGTGTAGGCGCGCCAGCCCTCGTCGGCCCGGGCGCGCGACCAGATGCGGCCCTGCCAGATGACGTAGGACACGCGCAGGGCGTCGGCGTTGGTCTGCAGCCAGGTGGCGGCCTGCCAGCCGAGCGCGACGTCCTCCTGGCCGGGGAACTTCCCGGGGGTGCCGTAGAAGACGTCGCAGCCCTTGCCCTTGGGGTGGTCGGACGTCGGGTTCCAGGCGTGGGCGTCCCAGCACGAGGTGGACCGCTTGCCGAACGTGGTGCGGAACTGCGCGAGCATCCACGCCGTCGCCGGGGTGACGCACCCGCCGGTGCCGGTGGGGTCGGGCACGGTGCACCCGCTCGCCCCGCCGGGGAACGCGGCGGCCGCGCCGGCGGCGGTGAGGGCCGGTGCGGCGGTGTACTGCTCGACGTAGCCGTGGATGGCCTCGAGGTAGTCGGTGACCTCGCGGACGCACTGCGCACCGCAGCCGGCTTCGCCCGGTGCGGGGATGCCGGTCGCGGAGCCGGTGACGCGGGAGCACCCGGCGATGTGGCAGACGGCCAGGGCGTCCAGCGGGCTGAGGGCCTTGCCGGTGGTCTGCAGGTGCTCGGTCATCGTCCGCAGGTTCCGGCACATCCAGGGCAGCGCGACGGCGAAGTGGGTGCGCGGCGTCCACACGGGGTGGTCGTCTCCGGGGCCGCCGGCGACGTCCCAGCCGTCCCCGCCTCCGCCGTCGACCCACGTGGACGGCATCAGTTGCAGCAGGCCGGCCGCACCGGCGGGGGAGTAGGCGTGCGGGTTCCAGCTCGACTCCGCCTGGACCTCGGCGACCAGCCACACGAGGGGCAGCTCGGGGCAGGCGGTGTCGCGGGCGGCCTCGAGGTCGCCGAGCGAGCTGCGCGCCGCCTCGGGCAGTGCTTCCACGTCGAGAGCCTGCCCGGTGACGGCCTGCGCGTCCTGCGCATCGCCGAGGAGCGCCCCGCCGAGCAGGACGACGCCGCAGATCAGCGCCGTGAGAGCGGCGGCGATCGTCCTCACGGCGGGGCTCCTCCCGGTAGCGTGACGCGCTCAACAGTCGATCCGCCCGTGCTCCCCGAGCCGGGTGGCGTCGGCGGACGGGATGGGACGGGGAGGACGGATCGGGTCCCAGGCGCCACGGTTCGGCACCGTGGATGCCGTGGCGAGCCGATCGTCCACAACAGTCAACGTTCTGGTCTGAACCATAGACCAGCGTGGACACATGTCAAGGCACGGCTGTGGGGGGAGTGGACGACACATGGGGGACGCACGCCCTCGTGGCGGTACGGACGACGAGGACGGCACTCCGCGGACCGCGCCGGACGTCTCCGCATCCCGGCCCCGCACGCTGGCCGAGAAGGTCGACCTGCTCTTCCGCACCGTGCACCCCGCCAAGGGCGGCGAGTACAGCTACGAGCACGTCGCCAAAGCCATCCGGGAGCGCGGTGGTCCGTCGATCTCCGCCAGCTACCTGTGGCTGCTGCGCAAGGGGGAGCGGGACAACCCGACGCTGCGGCACCTCGAGGCGCTGGCCGGCTTCTTCGGCGTCCCGCCCGGCTTCTTCTTCGACGACGAGCTGACGGACAGCGTCCACGACCAGCTCGCCCTGCTTGCGCTGCTGCGTGACGGTGACGTACGAAAGGTCGCGCTCCGGACGTCGGGACTGAGCCGCGAGAGCCTGCAGGCCCTCGGTGAGATGGTCGACCGCGTCCGGAAGTTGGAGGGTCTCCCGGAGGATCCGGACCTCGGTGGTGGTGATCCTCCTCGCCCGTGACGAGAGGAGACGGTGTGCGGCTGTGGGCCACCCGGCGGAGGTGCCGCTCGACGCTGCAGGAGCTCGCGATCCCGCCGGGGACGACGCTCGACGGCTTCGTGGACCTGGTGCGGGACCGGCGCGGGCGGCCGCTGACGATCGAGTCGTCACCGGCCGCGGTCGGGCTGTGCGGGGCGTGGGTCGCCGGCGAGGCGAGCGACCACATCTTCATCGCGCCCGCCGCCACCGGTGTCCGGCGCGCTCACACGCTGGCGCACGAGCTCGCGCACGTCGTCCTCGGTCACGACGACACCGACGAGGTCGTCGACCCGGACCTCGTCCGGCAGTTCTTTCCCGACATCGACCCCTCCACGGTGCGGGCCGTGCTCGGGCGCTCCACCTACACCTCGACGCAGGAGCGGCACGCGGAGGTCATGGCCTGGATGCTGCTGGAGACGCTCTCCGGTCCGGAACCGGCCTCGCCCGGTCTGGACGGGCCCGACGCGGTCCTCGCGACGGCGTTCGGGCCCCGCCCGGCCGCCTGATGCTGGAGCAAGTCCTCCCGCTCGTCTCCGTGCCGCTGCTGCTCAGCGCGCTGCTGCGCTCCCGCGACATCGCGCCGGGCGGCAACAGGGAGCGACGGGCCGTCGCCCTGGCTCTGCTGACCTTCGGCGTCGCGGTGCTGCTGGCCACTCCGTGGATCGGTGGGCGGGTCGCGGACGCGGTGGACGTGCCGCAGATCGACGTGCTGCTCGGCCGGCTCGTCGTCGTCCTCGGCGTCTTCGCCATCCTCCGCGGTTTCCGGCTGACTCTCGGCCCCGGGCAGAAGCGGCTGCCGCTGGGGCTGGACATCGCCCTCGTGGTCGCGGTCGCCACCACCATGACCGTGTCCTTCGCCGTCCAGGCCGTGCCCTACGGCGGCGACCTCATCATCGACCACGGCTACGAGCTGCCGGTGGCGCTCTTCGTGGGCAGCTTCTCGCTGTACCTGGCGTGGTGCTTCACGGCCATCCTCCGCGGCTGGCGCGGGCTGCGCCGCCAGCCCCACCTCGAGGCGCGTACGGGGGTGCGGCTGACCGCCCTGGCCGCCGCGACCGGTCTTCTCTACGTCGCCTCCCGGTTGGCCGGCCAGGTCGCCCTCATGACCACCGACGCGGCCGGCTTCGTCGAGGCCACTCGCGAGGTGTGCCTGGCCACCGGGGCCCTGGCGGCGGTGCTCCTGACGCTGGGCGCGTCGGCGTCCGGGGTCGTGGCGGTGGCGCGCCGGCTGCGCGACGAGGTCCGACGAGCCGGCCACATGCTCCAGCTCTACCCGCTGTGGCGGGACGTCGTGACCGTGGCGCCCGAGGTGGCGCTGGCGTCGCGGCGCTTCGCCCCGTGGCGGCTGGTCAACGGCCGCACGGACTTCTACCGCTACCGCATGGTCATCGAGGTCCTCGACGGCCGGTCGCTGCTGCGGGCCCGTGGCCACGGCCGGCCGGTGCTCGCCGCGGGAGCGGCGGGTGACGCCGCCGACCTCGCCGCGCTCGTCGACGACGCGCGCAGCTGCGTGCGCCGTCGTACAGGTGATGCTGCCCCCGTGACCGACGACGTCCGCTCGACGATGGCCGACGAGACCGCGCACCTCCTGGCGGTGGCCGCCGAGTACCGCCGGCTGCGGCGTGGCCGGCCGCTGACCGGACAGGCGGTGCGCGCGTGACCGCCCCGGACAGCACGGCCGCTGTCCGCTCGCCACGTAGCCACCGGCTGGCCGACGTGGTCAACGACGTCCTGGCGCCGTGGAACCTGGCCGTGACCGTCCCGCCGGTCGTCGGCGCCATGACCACCGTGCCGTGGCCGCGAGGGCTCGCGCTGGGGCTGGTCACGAGCCTGCTCGTCGGCGTCGTGCCGGGCCTGTTGATCTGGGCCGGTCGACGCTCCGGCCGCTACGGCGACAAATTCCTGCGTGACCGCCGGCACCGGCCGCGGTTCCTGGCCGTCGTGACCGGCCTCGTCGTCCTGGCGTGGGTGGTCACCTGGGCGCTGGGTGCCTCCACCTCCTCCTCGGTCTTCCTCGGCGTCATGGTGCTCATGGCCGTCATCGCGGCCTTCGTCTCGCGCTGGTGGAAGATCTCGATGCACTCGATGGTCGTCACCGGCTCGGTCGTCCTGCTCGCGGTACTGGACATGCGGCTGGCGCCGCTGCTCGTGCTGGTGCCGGCGGTGTGCTGGGCGCGGCTGGTGGTCACTGAGCACACGCCGGCGCAGCTCGCAGCAGGAGCGCTCGTGGGTGCGGTCCTCGGCGTCGTCGCGGGCGTCGCCTGAGCTCGACCACGTCGCGGGGTGGAGTCGGTGGGGACGCTGACGCGGCGGAGCAAGATATGCGTCTGCTCAGCAGACGCGGCTCCGCCGGCACCCGCGGGGTGGACCGAGCGCGGTCGACCGAAGGCGGTGGGCGGCAGCTGCGCCGGGCCCGCGGCTTCAGAACGCAACACTCAACGGGCGCTCGGCCCGGTCGTCATTTGGCCCTTCGTGCCTGCGGATGGGTCGGAGCGCTACGCACCCACGGCGTCAAGGACGGGCTAGCCGCTCTCGGTTGCGGCTACCTGAGCGGAAAATCGTCATGCCTCGCAGGGACGCTGCGCGGTGAGGGGCCACCGCCTCAGAAGTGATCGTTGTGTCGCCATACCGACAGGTTGATCAAAGTTCGGGCACGCACGTCCCGGTGCCCAGGGCGGCCAGGCCGGTGAGGTCGCCGGCGGCGTAGTCGTACTGCTCGGCGGTCTGCGGGTACATCAGCTGGCCGGGGTCGTCGACGTGGGCGAGTCCCAGCAGGTGGCCCAGCTCGTGCTCGAAGACCGCGCGCACCAGCTCTGTGCCGCCGGGGTGGGTGAGGGCGTCGGCGACCTGGGCGGCGTCGACCTGCACGGCGCCGGAGACGTACACCGCCACCGGTTCACCGGGTCGGCCGCTGAGGCGGTCCCACGTACTGGGCTGGGTGGTGGTGATGGTTACGGGCCTGGCTTGGGCGATGACGGCGGCGGCGATGTCGGGGACCTCGGCGGCGCTGACGTAGGTGATCAGCACCGGGGCCCACCGGTCGCCGTAGCGCTGGGGTTGGTACGGCTCGCGCTGGGGGTCCGGGCCTTCGGTGGTGGTGCCGTCGTCGATGAAGCGCAGGCCGGTGGCGGTGCTGACGCGGGCGATGGCCTGGGTCAGCAGCTCGCCGGCGCCGGCGGGGGCGGCGTCGGGGCGGGTGACGTAGTGGATGGGCCGGCAGGGGTCCCAGGCCACCGGGGTGGTGCCGTCGGTCTGGGTGTGCAGCGCCCGCCAGGCGTCGCTGGACTGGGTCAGGGGAGCGGGCTGGCCCAGAGGGGTGTCGGCGGCCTCGTGGCCGGGGGAGGGGGCCTGCCCGGCCCGGGTGGCGGCCGAGCCGGCGGCTGATCCCGCGGTCAGGCCGCTGGTGTGCGCCCACGCGGTGCCTGCGGCGACGGCCAGCACCACCGCGGCCACGCCGACGCGCCCGCGCAGGCGTGCTCGCGCTCGAGCGCGCGACCAGCTGCTGCGCCGGCGCTGGTTCCTGCGGTGCCCGGTGCCACCGGCGGCGGTGCCGACGGTGGTGCCGGCGGAGGTGTCGACGCTGTCGCCGCGCCAGGTCGGGGCCGTGCCGGGGCGGCCGGCGGCTTCGTCCATGGCCCACTGCGGGATGCGCCCGCTGCTGGAGCGGCGCACCGCACCGTCGCGCGGGTGCTGCCCGGCCTTCTGGCTGCGTCGGCTGAGGGGACTGTCGTGCACGTGGGCTCACCGCTTCCGATCGCTGCTGCAGCAGCGCCGTCCCGTACCCGGCTTCGGCACCAGGGGCCGGTGCCTGGCCGTGGGGACAGCGCTCCCGCGGCGCATCGGTCCCGCCGGACACGTCCTTGATCGATGCTCACCCGGATGGCGCCCACCGGCGCACCACGGGTCCCGGGAACGACGAAACCCCGGCGGCCATGGGCCACATCCGGGGTTGTGCCGAGGATGATCCCAAAATCTCGGCTGGATGTCAAGCAGCGCTACGTATGGGCGCCCCTTGCTCAGCGACCACCTGAGGACCGGCTGGCGCCTGCAGCAGGCACCTCGAAAGCGAGACGGTGGCGAGGCAGGAGGAGCTGACCGACCCCCTGCCCGGCCCAAGGCCCGAGCTGCGGGCAGCTGGGGATCCACCCTGCCCCTGCTGGGCGGGGTGGATCTGGACGGGGTGGATCGCCTCGGTGTCCTGCAGCTTGTGCTGGCGCAGGACACCGCCATGGACACCGACACGGGCACCGACACGGGCACCGCCATGGGCACCGAGGTCTTCGCCGGGCGTTGTGAGCTGTCCGTCGACCTGCCCCTGACAGGGAGGGCTCACCCGGTCGTGACCGAAGCTGCTTACGGGCAGGACCTGGTGCGCCTTCACCACCAGCAGTGCAGGACTCAGCTGGTGACTCAGCTGGTGCGGCGAGCCAGGCGCCGCACCTGCCACAACGCCACGACGGCGTTGACCAGCCCCACCAGCAACAGCACCAGGGTCGAGACCAAGGTGCCCGAGAAGGCCTCCCAGGCCTGGCTCAGCGCCGCGACGTCGCCGGACAAGCTCCTCCACGCCCGGCTCAGGGCCAGCACGCTGACCATGGCGGACGTCACCGCCGCCAGCACGCTGACCGCCCAGCTGCTGTGGCCACGCCCCGCGCCGGCCAGCACCACCAGCGCCGCCGCCGCGCTCACCACCCCGATCAGCGCGCCCACCCCAGCAGCGATCGCGGCCACGCGCAGCACCGCCGACGTGCCCGCGAAGGCCCCGGCGCCGCCGGGAACGTTGTGCACCCCGCACCACACGGCCAGGGCTGCACCGCTCACGGCTCCCAGCACGACCCCGCACCCCAGGCCCCGCACCAACCCCGCACCCACGACCGCGGGCAAGGAACGCGAGGACGTGGAACGCTCACCGGCCATGCGGGTCAGCATGACCGCGGCGAGGTCGACCTGCCGCCACGCAACGGCGCATCCGCCCACGCCGCTGACGTCGAGCGGTCGACCGCCTCAGAAGCGACCCTTAGCGAGGCGGCGTGAGCTACTGAAGCACTCGGTAGGCCAGCGCGGGCTCGCGCTTGGCGAAGCACGGGCGTGGTCCCGACTGCTGCTGGTCACGATCGAGGTGGAGCTGGCCGTGGCGGCTCACCTACACCCGGCACGCCCGGTTCGGCAGCGGTGATGCCCGCCCCAGGGCCGTGAGGCCCGAGCCGGCGGCAGGCAGGAGAAGTGATGCGCTCAAGCACCGTGTCGGGGGTGCCGATGATCTGGTGTGCTCACTCGACTTCGTGGCCTGAACGTGGCCTCCAAGCTGTTCGCCGGGTTCGGCGTCGTCTGCCTGTTGCTGGCCGTCGTGGTCGCCGTGGGCATCAACCGCCTGGACAGCTCGCAGGCGAACACGGATGCGCTCTCGACCAAGGGGATGGCGTCGGTGCAGACCGTGGGCGAGGTCAAGGCCGCCTTCCTGCGGATGCGCCTGTCCATCACCAGCGCCGCGCTGGCTCCCACGCCGGAGAAGACCACCCACCAGCTGGAGGTCATGGCCGACGACGACGAGGCCTACGACCAGGCGTGGCAGGCCTACCTGGCCACCTCCCCGGCCGCCACCGCCGAGGACCACGGCGTGGTCGAGGACCTGCTGGTGCAGTACCGCACGGTGCGTGAGGGCCTGGTCACCGCAGCCGAGGCCAACGACACGCAGACGTACATCGCGATCCGCGACGCTGAGGTCACCCCCTTGAGCGAGCAGATCACTGGCCAGCTGGACGCGATCAGCGACACGGAGAGCCAGGCCGCCGTGGAGCTCGCCGAGAAGAGCGCCAGCGACTTCCACGCCGCGGTGACGCTGCTGCTGACGATCGGCGCCCTCGCCGTGGCCGTGGCCGTGGTGGTGGCCGTGGCCGTCTCGCGCTCGATCGCGCGTCCGCTGGCCAAGACGCTCACCGTGGTGCAGGGCCTGGCCACCGGCCGCCTGGACCAGCGGGTGGACTACGTCAACACCGACGAGGTCGGCCGGCTGGCCGGCGCCGTGGACACCACGATGGAGAACCTGACCGGCACCATGCGCCGCATCACCGCCTCGGCGCAGACCCTGGCCGCCTCCAGCGAGGAGCTGAGCACGGTGGCCGACGGCCTCTCGGCCGGGGCGGTGCAGTCGGCCAGCCAGTCGCAGGTCGTCTCCGCGGCCACCGAGGAGATCTCCACCTCGATCGGCACCGTGGCCGCCGCCGGTGAGGAGATGACCGCCGCGATCCGCGAGATCGCCTCCTCCACCGCCGAGGCGTCCCAGGTCGCCTCCGCCGCGGTGACCTCCGCCTCGGAGGCCTCCGCGATCCTGGAGCGGCTGTCGGCCTCCTCCCGGGAGATCGGTGACGTGGTCAAGCTGATCACCTCCATCGCGGAGCAGACGAACCTGCTGGCGCTGAACGCCACCATCGAGGCGGCGCGGGCCGGGGAGATGGGCAAGGGCTTCGCCGTCGTGGCCGGTGAGGTCAAGGAGCTGGCGCAGCAGACCGCGCGGGCCACGGAGGAGATCACCGGGCGGGTGGGCGCGACGCAGGCCGACGCGTCCGCCGCGGCCGGGGCGATCTCGGAGATCAGCGAGGTCATCGCCCGCATCGACGGGTTGCAGGCCACCATCGCGGCCGCGGTGGAGGAGCAGTCGGCTACCACCTCGGAGATGGTGCGCAACGTCACCGAGGTCTCCAGCGGTAGCCAGGAGATCTCCACCAACATCTCCGGCATCGCTGCGGCCGCCGAGCACACCACCACCAGCGCGAACCAGACCGCGGCCACTGCCGGTGAGGTCTCCGCGGCGGCTGCCGAGCTCAACGAGCTGGTGAGCACCTTCACCCTGCCGCGCAGCTGACGACGGACCACCACAGCGGTCAGCCACAACCGTCAGCGCCACCGCATCGGCATCCGCACGCGGGTCCGTGGCGCCTCGCTGGCTCACCGGGCCGGCGGGGCGTCGTCATCGCCAGCTGCCCCCATCCGCGAGGAGCGGTGAGGGCGCTGCTGTGGTGGGTGTTCAAGTCCTGGGCGGGCGGTGCCGATGCATCAGGTAGCTGCTGCCAGTCACCCGATGTGGCTGGGTCGCCTGGATCTGCCAGTCCTGGCGGCGCTTCACCGGGTGAGCACCTTCGAAGCGAGCAGCCACGTGAAGCGGTGAGCCGGGCGGCGGATGCCCCAGCTCACCGCTTCACCTCGTTGCGGTGCTCTCACCTCGTTGCGGTGCTTTCACTGCGGCGCGGGCTCCCACCGCGTCGCGAGCTCCCGCGCCAGGGCCCGCTGCGCTGGCGACGCCGGCAACTCGAGCCGGTGCACGCAGCTCGAGCCGGTGCACGCAGCGAGGTGGCCTCAGCGAGCGTCACCGGTGGCACGCACGGGCGTCCCGATCCTGTTCGATCCCCGTCGAGGAGCTGACCATGTCCGTCGCGGCCGAGTCCATCACTGAAGCGATCACGCTCGAGCACCAGCAGGAACCCGCCCGGCCCGATCTGCTCGCCCACGAGCGTGTGCAGCGCGTCCTGCTCGCCGACGACGACGTCGATCTGCTGCGTGTGCTCCTGCATCGCGTGACGGCAGACCGGCCCGGGCCCCAGCGTGTGACCCGGTACGAGGTCCACACCGCCCTCAGCGGCGACGTGGCGTTGCAGCTGGCCATGAGCTTGCACTTCGACGTGCTGTTGCTGGACGTGCAGATGCCGGGCCTGAGCGGCGTGGAGGTCACTCGTGCGATCCGCCGGCAGCAGGAGCTGTGGCAGCCGGCCATCGTCTTGATCAGCGCTTTCGCCGACGCCGAGGGCCCGCAGGAAGCGCTGCAGGCCGGCGCCGACGCCGTGGTGCACAAGCCGTTCACCCTGGCGACGCTGCGCGAAGGCATCCAGCAGGCCAGCTGGCGGCGGACGCGCTGCACCCGGTGAGCACCGCGAACGACGCCTGACACTGAGCAGGTCTTCACCGACGGTCGGCAGGTCGGGGTGAGCGCCTCCCAGATGGCCTCGGCGGCGAAGGGGGAGCTGGCGGGCTCCTTGGCCCTGCCAAGACTCCTTCGCCGCGCCAAGCACTGAGGCACTGTCTGTCTCCGTCCAGCGCTCAGAGCAGCACCACCACTGCGCTGTGACCGGCATCACCTCCACGCGGACTCAAGCCCGAAGCAGTCGGTGCCGATACAGCACGCAGCGGCCACCAGTCCCCCTGCGACCGGACCATCTGGGCCCACAGGCTCCGGCGTCGTTCAGGCGGGTGAGCACCTCTGGAGCGAGCAGCGGATGCCCGGCTCACCGCTTCACCCGTTCCCCCCTCGACACTGCGATCACTGAGGCCGCGGACGTCTCAGAGGCGACGGTTGGTGACGTCACAGAAGTCCGTCGATGACGTGCCCGCGTCTACGGACTTCGAGGGTCAGTGTGATCGGGGTGCCGTGACCACTGCTGATCGCGGCTGGTCCTGGACTCGTGCGTGCAGGGCCAGTACAGCGACGTCGTCCTGGCGCACGCCTTGCAGAGTGGCCGACAAGACCGCATCCCCCTGTCTGTCAGGGTGAGTTGAGGCCAGCCGCTCGTAGCAACCTCTCCTGACAGGGCGAGATCGGAACCATGATCGTGACCGTGACGACACCCACCCCCGTGGTCGAAGATGGACAGGTGACTGCC